>NZ_JASATI010000028.1:0-66288 GCF_038440225.1 Hydrogenophaga sp. OTU3427
GGGGCCGCGCCCCCGTCCGTGCGTGGCGCCGCGCATGCGCGGTACACCGCTTTGCTGCGGGAATTTCTGCGCGACCGGGGGTCGGCGCTGTCCCGGCTGGCCCAGGAGGGATCACCGGCGGGCTGAGCCGCCACCGGGTCGCGGGGAACGCCGCGAGAGGAACCGCGACTGGCTATCATGCAACGCTCGCCGTGCCTGCGGCGCCCCGCCCGTTGGCGTCAAACCGTTTCCTCCACATGAAGCTTGCGACCTGGAACATCAACTCCCTCAACGTGCGCCTGCCCCAAGTGCTCGACTGGCTGCAGGCCAACCCGGTCGATGTCCTGGCCTTGCAGGAACTCAAGCTCACCGACGACAAGTTTCCGCACGAGGCGCTGGCCGCGCTGGGCTACCAGGCCCAGGTGTTTGGCCAGAAGACCTACAACGGCGTGGCGCTGTTGACCAAGACGCCCGCGCAGGACGTGATCCGCAACATCCCGGGTTTTGCCGATGAGCAGTCGCGGGTGCTGTGCGCCACGGTCGATGGCGTGCGGGTGATCGGCGCTTATTTCCCCAATGGGCAGGAGCCGGGCAGCGAGAAGTTCGACTACAAGATGCACTGGCTCGAAGCCTTGCGCGCCTGGGTGCGTGACGAAATGCGCCGCCACCCGCAGCTGGTGCTCATGGGCGACTACAACATCACCTTCGACGATGCCGACGTCTGGGACCCCGAAGGCCTGCGCGACACCATCCACTGCACCGAGGAAGAGCGCTACCACCTGCGGGCGCTGATCGCGCTCGGCCTGCACGACGGCTTGCGCCTGTTCCCGCAGCCAGACAAGAGCTACTCGTGGTGGGACTACCGCGACTTTGCCTTCCGCCGCAACCGCGGCCTGCGCATCGACCACATCCTGGTGAGCGATGCGCTCAAGGCCCGCGCCAGCGCCTGCGCGATCGACAGGGCACCGCGCAAGAACGAACGGCCCAGCGACCACGCACCGGTGGTGATGACGCTGGACTAGAAGGCAACAGCGCCGACGCGTGAAGCCCGGGCCGGCGCCGGGCCGCTCCCAAGGCGGCCCAGCCCCCCCTAGGGGGCAGCGATCCGCACAGCGGCGGAGCACGGGGGCCACGACCCGGCGCCGGGCCGCCCCAAGCCGGATCAGCCCCCTCGGGGGGCAGCGACCCGCACAGCGGCGGAGCATGGGGGCACCATCACTCCTCCAGGTGCAATTCCTGGATCTTGCGGGTGATGGTGTTGCGGCCGATGCCCAGCTTGTGCGCGGCCTCGATGCGGCGCCCACGGGTGCTGGCCAGCGCGGTCTGGATCAGCCGGGTCTCGAAACGGCGCGTCAGCACGTCCCACACGTCGGTGCGGCCCTCGGCCAGCAGCCGTTGCGCCTCGACCTGCAGGTCGGCCTCCCAGTCGCCACCCGACGCGGCCGGCTCGCCCTGGCTCGCTGGCCAGGCGTGGGGCATCTCGCCAACAGGCAGCCCGATGACTCCCTGCGGGGGCTCGGACACGAACTCCAGCGACGGCATGCTCACGGGGGCGTTGCCACCCAGCACCTCGGGCGGCAGGTCCTTGGTGTCGATCACCTGGGCCGGTGCCATCACGGTCAGCCAGTGGCAGATGTTTTCGAGCTGGCGCACGTTGCCCGGGAACTCGAAGGTGCCCAGCACCTGCAGTGCGGCATCCGAGATGCGCTTGGGCTCCACGCCCAGCTGGGTGGCGCTCTGCTGCAGGAAATAGCGCGTGAGCACGGGCACGTCCTCGCGCCGTTCGCGCAGGGCGGGCAGGCGCAGCCGGATCACGTTGAGGCGGTGGAACAAGTCCTCGCGGAAGCTGCCTTCCTTGACACGCTGCTCCAGGTTCTGGTGGGTGGCGGCGATCACCCGCACGTGGGCCTTGACGGCGCTGTGTCCGCCGACGCGGTAGAAATGGCCATCCGACAGCACGCGCAACAGGCGGGTCTGCAGGTCGAAGGGCATGTCGCCGATTTCGTCGAGGAACAAGGTACCGCCCTCGGCCTGTTCGAAGCGGCCGCGGCGCATGGTCTGGGCGCCCGTGAAGGCCCCGCGTTCGTGGCCGAAGAGTTCGCTTTCCAGCAGGTCCTTGGGGATGGCCGCGGTGTTGATGGCCACGAAGGGACCGTTGGCGCGCGGCGAGTGCTTGTGCAGCGCGCGCGCCACCAGCTCCTTGCCCGAGCCCGATTCGCCGGTGATCAGCACCGTGACGTTGCTCTGCGAGAGCCGGCCGATGGCGCGGAACACGTCTTGCATGGCCGGTGCCTGGCCCAGCATTTCGGGCGCGGCGACCATGCGTTCTTCGGAGACTTCTTCGCGCTGGCTTTCATCGACGGCGCGGCGGATCAGCTCGACCGCCTTGGGCAAGTCGAAGGGCTTGGGCAGGTACTCGAAGGCGCCGCCCTGGAAGGCCGACACCGCGCTGTCCAGGTCGGAGAAGGCGGTCATGATGATGACCGGCAGCCCGGGCAGGCGCTTCTTGACCTGCTCCAGCAGGTCCAGCCCCGAGCCCCCCGGCATGCGGATGTCGCTGACCAGAATCTGCGGCCCTTCGCCTTCGCCATCGCCGGCTTCGTCCAGCGCGCTCAGCACCTCCTGCGGGTGGGTGAAGCTGCGGGTCGGCAGCTCCTCGCGCGCCAAGGCCTTCTCCAGCACGAAGCGAATCGATTGGTCGTCATCCACGATCCAGATGGGTTTCATGCGGGTGTTCCCTGCCTTTCGAGTCGCCTCATTGTGTTGAACAACACCGAACTCAAGGCAATGGAATCAGCAGCTTGAAGTCGGTGCGGCCCGGCTCACTGTCGCACTCGATCAGGCCATGGTGCTGCTGTACGAAGGTTTGAGCCAGCGTCAGCCCCAGGCCAGACCCGCCATCCCGCCCTGACACCAGGGGAAAGAAGATGCGGTCCTTGATCGAGTCCGGCACGCCGGGCCCGTTGTCAATCACATGCAATTCCAGTGCCAACCGATAGCGCTGTTTGCCAAATGTCACCTGGCGGCCGACGCGCGTGCGAAAACGGATCTGCGCGTCGCCCGCCGCGATGCGTGCGGCCAGCGCCTGGGCCGCGTTGTGGGCGATGTTGAGAACGGCCTGGATCAACTGCTCTCGGTCGCCGCGGAACTCGGGGATGGAGGTGTCGTAGTCGCGCACCACGCGCAGGCCCTTGGGGAACTCGGCCAGGATCAGCGAGCGCACGCGTTCGCAGACCTCGTGGATGTTGACGTCTCCCACCACATGCGGACGCCGATGCGGCGCCAGCAGGCGATCCACCAGCGACTGCAGGCGGTCGGCCTCGTGGATGATGACCTGGGTGTATTCGATCAGGTCCTTGGACTCCAGGTCCATCTGCAGCAGCTGCGCCGCGCCACGTATGCCACCGAGCGGGTTCTTGATCTCGTGCGCGAGGTTGCGGATCAACTCCTTGTTGGCCTGGGCCTGGTCGATCAGGCGCTCCTCACGTTCCTGGCGGGCCTGCTGCTCCAGCGGCAGCAGCTCCACCACCACCTCGCCCACCACGTCGGTCTGGGCCACCACCACGTGCACTGGCAGCACGTCGTGGGCCACGCGCTTGAGGCGGGCGTCGTAGCGCAGCGCCGCGAACTCGTTGCCCCGGGCCCCGGCCAGGGCGTTCTTGAGCAGTTGGGGTTCGGTGAAGCAGTCGGGGAAATGGGTGCCGGTGATGCTGCGGCGCGAAATACCCAGCGCATCCTCGAGCGCGGCGTTGGCGAACAGCACCTGCCCGTCCCCGTCCACCACCGCCACCAGGGTGGCCAGCAGGTCCAGCGACTGGAAACGCTGCGTCGGCAAGACCTTCTTCTTTTTCAGTCCGATCATGTGGTGTGGGTCGTCGTTCGGAAGGACCGAGAACACGGCGCCTCAGCGCGGCGCAGGCGCGGTGGAGGCGGCCTGGGCGTTGGGCAGCCGGGCCAGCTCGCGCCTGATGCCTTCCACATCGCTCTGCGCCCGCGCGACGCCAGCCTTGAGTTCGGCCACGCGGTCGAGGTACATCTGGTGGTTGCGGAATTCGGGCCCGCGCTTCTCGGGCTCGCCGTTGTTGTATTCGGCCTTGAGGCCGGTCAGGCGGCTTTCGGCCTTGCGCAGCTCGGCTTCAAGGATGGCCCGCGCATCGGCGTCACGCGCGCGCTGCGCATTGGCGTCCACCCGCTCGTTGTCGTTGCGCGCCGCGCCCGACGGTGGCGCCGAGCGGGCTGCACCGCCGCCGCCCGAAGCGGCGGCCGGCGCCGCAGGCTTGACGCCCTGGATCACGGTGACGTTGCCCCCTTCCACCACGCGGCAACCCCGCGCCTTGGCGTCGCCCGGATCGTTGGTGTACTCGTTGCCGCAGCGGTAGATGCGGTCCTGGGCCAGCACCGGCACCGCGGTGGCCAGCCACAACACGGCCAGCCAGGCGGTGCGCCAGCCAAAAGCGGGGAGAAGAGGTTTCATCGCGGGGTCGGGCATGTCGAACGTTCCAGAAACTGCGCAGCGTGGCAGACCGGCCTGAAATGGTGAATTCCAGTATCGCCCAAAAGTGCCCCGCACTCTGGGCGAGAAAACAAAAAGGGACGGCCGAAGCCGTCCCTTTGCACCACGGTTACCTGGTTTACAGGCTGTAGTACATGTCGTATTCGACCGGGTGCGGTGCCATGCGGAAACGCGTGACTTCGCCCATCTTCAGCTCGATGTAGGCGTCCAGCATGGAGTCGGTGAACACGTTGCCCTTGGTCAGGAAGGCGCGGTCCTTGTCCAGGTAGTCCAGCGCCTGGTCCAGGCTGTGGCAGACGGTGGGCACCAGCTTGTCCTCTTCGGGCGGCAGGTGGTACAGGTCCTTGGTGGCGGCTTCGCCCGGGTGGATCTTGTTTTCCACGCCGTCCAGACCGGCCATCATCAGTGCCGAGAAGCACAGGTAGGGGTTGGCCGAAGGATCGGGGAAACGCGCTTCGATGCGGCGGCCCTTGGGGTTGGCCACATACGGAATGCGGATCGAGGCCGAGCGGTTGCGGGCCGAGTAGGCCAGCTTCACCGGGGCTTCGAAGCCGGGCACCAGGCGCTTGTAGCTGTTGGTGCCGGGGTTGGTGATGGCGTTCAGGGCACGGGCGTGCTTGATGATGCCACCGATGTAGTACAGCGCGAAGTCCGACAGGCCGGCGTAACCGTCACCGGCGAACAGGTTCTTGCCGTCTTTCCAGATCGACTGGTGCACGTGCATGCCCGAGCCGTTGTCGCCAGCGTAGGGCTTGGGCATGAAGGTGGCGGTCTTGCCGTAGGCGTTGGCCACGTTCCAGACCACGTACTTCAGGACCTGCGTCCAGTCGGCGCGCTCGACCAGCGTGCTGAACTTGGTGCCGATTTCGTTCTGGCCAGCGCCCGCCACTTCGTGGTGGAACACTTCAACGGGGATGCCCAGGGATTCGAGGATCAGGGACATCTCGGCGCGCATGTCCTGCGTGCTGTCGACCGGGGGCACGGGGAAGTAGCCGCCCTTGACGGTGGGACGGTGGCCGCGGTTGCCGCCTTCGAGCTTGGCGCCCGAGTTCCATGGGGCTTCGTATTCTTCGATCTCGAACATGACCTTGCCGGGTTCATTGCTCCAGCGCACGCCGTCGAAGATGAAGAATTCAGGTTCCGGTCCGAAGAAGGCGGTGTCGCCCAGGCCCGAGGCCTTCAGGTAGGCTTCGGCGCGCTTGGCGATGGAACGCGGATCGCGGTCGTAGGCCTTGCCGTCGCCCGGCTCGATCACGTCGCACTGCAGGAACAGCGTGGTCTCTTCGAAGAAGGGGTCGATGTTGGCGGTGTTCGGGTCGGGCATGAGTTGCATGTCCGACGCTTCGATGCCCTTCCAGCCGGCCACCGAGGAGCCATCGAACGCATGGCCAGAGCTGAACTTGTCCTCGTCGAAGTGCGACACCGGCACGGTGACGTGCTGCTCCTTGCCGCGGGTATCGGTGAAACGGAAATCAACGAACTTGACTTCGTTGTCCTTCACCATTTGCATCACGTCAGCGACGGTCTTGGCCATCAGAAACTCTCCTGGTACAGGTTGGGTAAAAAGTGGAATGACGGGAATGAGTGAAGCAGCTTTTGTGCCAGCGCGCACCTTGGTGTGGCACGCCGGTCGCTGCGTCAGACTCAATATTGTGCACGCTGGCGCCGGTGGTTCTGCCGCCGGGCCCCAACGAGCACAAACATTTGATCAGGCCCACAAATGCACCAAAAAGATGCATCTGTTTTGCAACGAACACCCTCAGCGCACCATCTCGGGGCCCATGGGTGCACCAAAAGCCAACAGCCCGGCCTTGAGAGCCTCAAAAGCCGGCAGACTGCCGATCTCGTCGCCTTTGACACCCAATTCGATGTGGCGACCATATTCCGCGTGGTCCACGCTGGGCAGGCTGAACACCTTGATGCCCGCGTGTTCGGCCTCGATGCGCTCCATCAGGGGCGTCAGGCTGGCCTCCATTGCACCAAAAACGATCACAGAGCGTTCGACCCAGCGTTGCCGATGGAACCAGGCGCTGCAATGCGTGTCCAGCGCCCAGGCCATCATGGGCCAGGCCATCACCGGAAAACCGGGCAGGAAAAACACGGTGCCGCCGCCCGCGCCCTGGCACTGAAAGCCCGGAATCTTGTTGTAGGGGTTGGGCACGATGGCCGCGCCCTCGGGAAACACGCCCATGTTGAGGCGGTGCTGGTTGTCGGAACGCTCAGGCTCATAGGGCAGTCCCTGCTCCTTGGCCACGTCCTGCATGCGCTCCAGAATCAGGTCGCGTGCCTGCGGGTGCAACACCAGCGGCCGGTCCAGCGCGGCGGCGGCGCACTGGCGCGTGTGGTCGTCGGGCGTGGCGCCGATGCCACCACAGGAAAAGACGATGCCCGGCTGCGCGAACGCGTCGCGCAAGGCGGCCGTGATCTGGCGCCGGTCGTCGCCCACGTAGCGTGCCCAACTGAGCGTCAGGCCACGCTCGCCCAGCAATTCGATGGTCTTGCTCAGGTGCTTGTCGGCGCGTTTGCCCGAAAGGATTTCGTCGC
Source organism: Hydrogenophaga sp. OTU3427 (assembly GCF_038440225.1). NCBI lineage: Bacteria > Pseudomonadati > Pseudomonadota > Betaproteobacteria > Burkholderiales > Comamonadaceae > Hydrogenophaga > Hydrogenophaga sp. OTU3427. The sequence continues at coordinate 7,037 of NZ_JASATI010000028.1, forward strand.
CGACGATGACGAGGCCGATGTCGGGCACCGCCGACGCGGCTTCTGGTGTGCTGGCGTTCATGGCTGAGGCTGGCCGGGCAAGGCCGGCGTGGCGGAGGGAACGGGTTTGGCCACCACGTCGATGATCTCGGGCTGCGGCACACCGGCCGAGCCGCTGGCCGGTGCCGCGGCGGGCACCAGGGCTTGCTGCTGGCGCCGCCGCTCCAGCGCGGCCAGCAGGTAGTGGGCAAACCACAGCGAGGCAAAGGCGAAAACCAGGGTGTAGATCCAGATGGCCAAGGGCACCAGCAAGGGTGCCATGGCGATGAACATGGCGCCCGAGGCCCACAGCAGGCCGGGCGCAGCTCCCAGAAAGCCGGTGATGACGCCCATCGTCAGCAGCGGCCCGCGGTGCCCCATGATCAGCGCACGGCGCTCGTCCTTGCTGGCGTGCGCGGCCAGGGCATCAAAGGCGAACACGCGGTAGGTCAGCCAACCCCAGATCAGCGGTGGCAACACCAGCACGAGAGGCGGCACCAGCCACAGCGGCATGGACAACACCATGGCCAGCACGGCCAGCACGGTGGAGCCCAGGGACCACAGCACGCTGGCCAGCAAGCCACCGCCCTGCTTGCGTTCCAGCGACGCAAACCGCCGCTGGGCCACCAGCTCGACCATGGCCGGCGTCATGCTCACCGCCACCAGCAGCAGGGTGACGAACACGATGACGGGCGTGGCCGCCACCAGCACCAGCAGCGGCGCGAACACGGCGCGGAAAGCCCCCGCGCCGACTTGGTCGAGCCAGGCCAGGAAGGTCTCCATCAGGGCGTAGCTCTGCAGCCACCCGGCGACCGCGCTGACGGCCGGTTCCCAGAAGAAATAACCCAGCGCAAAAGACAGCCCCACCATCAGGATCAGCGGCAGCACCGACAGCGCGATCACGCGCGGGTGCAGGCAGTAGGCGGTGGCACGCCAGAACGAATCAAAGATCAAACCCATGGTTCAAGAATACATCGGAACCGCTACGATGCCGCGATGCCCAGCCCTGCCCTGCCCCCACACATCGCCCTGGACGGCGTGACGCTTGAAGTGCGCCACATCGACGGCGCGTCCGATCTGGCCCCCCTGGTGTTCCTGCACGAAGGCCTGGGCAGCGTGTCCCTGTGGACCCAGCGCGGGCGCGACTGGCCACAAGCCCTGTGTGCCGCCACCGGCCGGGCCGGCTGGCTATATTCGCGCCGGGGTTACGGACGCTCGGACCCGATTCCCGATGTGCGCGGCGAGCACCGGGCCGCGCCACCGAACGGGCTGTGGTCCAGCGGCCGCCACACGACCCACTACATGCACCACGAAGCCTGGCGGGTGTTGCCCCGGCTGCTCCAGGCCCTGCGGGTCGAACGCCCGGTGCTGGTGGGCCACTCCGATGGCGCCACCATTGCGCTGCTGCACGCCGCGCGCCGCCCCGTGGCCGGCTGCGTGGTGATGGCGCCGCACCTCATGATCGAGGACATCGCCCTGAAGGCCATCGCCGAGGCGCGCGAAACCTACCTCGCCAGCGGCGGGCAGCAGGGTCTGCGCAGCCGCCTGGCTCGCCACCATGCGGATGTGGACAACGCCTTCTGGCAATGGAACGACATCTGGCTGTCCGAAGCCTTTCGCGCCTTCGACATCCGCGCCATCTGCCGCGACATCGCAGGCCCGCTGCTGGCGGTGCAAGGCCTGAAGGACGAGTACGGCACCCTGGCCCAGCTCGACGCCGTCGCCCAGGCCGTGCCCCAGGCCCAGCGGCTGGAACTGCCCGACTGCGGCCACAGCCCCCACCGCGACCAGTTCGACGCGCTCACAGAGCGGGTGATGGCGTTTGTCTCAGGCCTTGCCTGAGGCGGGCTGCTTCTTGGACAGGGCCGCCACCTCGTCGGCGGTGAGCCAGCGCCAGGCGCCGGGCGGCAGATCGGCCGGCAAATCCAGGTCGCCGATGCGCGAGCGGTGCAGGGTTTCGACCCGGTTGCCCACGGCGGCCACCATGCGCTTGACCTGGTGGTATTTGCCCTCGGTCAGGGTCAGCCGCAGGTGCAGCGGCGCCACCGCCTCGCAGGCAGCGGCACGCACCGGCCGGGGGTCGTCGTCCAGCACCACGCCGTCCAGCAGGCGCGACACCTGCTTGTCGTCCAGCGCGTGCTTGACGCCCACCTCATAGACCTTGGGTACGTGGTGGCGCGGCGAGGTCATGCGGTGAATGAAGGCGCCATCGTCCGACATCAGCAGCATGCCCGTGGTGTCCTGGTCCAGCCGCCCGACCGGCTGCACGCCGGCCGCCGCGCCACCGCCACGCGCGCGAAGCGGCCCGGGCAGCAGCGTGAAGATGCTGGGGTGGTTACTGGGTTTTTGTGAACATTCATGCCCGGCCGGCTTGTGCAGCATCAGGTAGGCGCGTTCGTGAAAAGCCCAGTCCCGGCCCTGGACCGTGAACACCAGGCCCTGCGTCTCGAATTCGGTCCAGGGATCGTCGCAGGGCGTGCGCTCCGGCCCGACCTGCACCAGGCCCTGCTGCACCAGACCGCAGCACACGCGGCGGGTGCCGAAGCCCTGGGAGAACAAGATTTCCTGCAACGGCAACATGGGGTAGCGGGCACAAACGGCCAAAAAGCGAGGGCGCGAGCATACCGCACAGGCCCGTCTGGCGCCCAGGTGACGCCCGCCGCGCCGGCACCACCCTATGCTCGGCGGCATCCCCACCGCAGCCACACCCGACCATGGACACACGCCACCTGTTTTCCCTCGAAGGCCGCACAGCGCTCATCACCGGCGGCTCGCGCGGCATCGGCCGCATGATCGCCGAGGGCTTCCTGGCCCAGGGCGCCCGGGTCTACATCAGCGCACGCAAGGCCGAAGCCTGCGATGCCACGGCCCGGGAACTGTCGGTCCTGGGCCACTGCGTGTCGCTGCCGGCCGATGTGTCCGGCGCCGCCGGCATCGCGGCCTTGACGCAGGCCTACCTGCGGCATGAGCCCACGCTGGATATCCTGGTCAACAACGCCGGTGCCGCCTGGGCCGCGCCTTTTGATGCGTTTCCGGAAAGCGGCTGGGACAAGGTGGTGGATCTCAACCTGAAGACGCCCTTCTTCCTCACCCAGGCACTGGCGCCCGCACTGCGCGCCGCCGCCACGGCCAGCGGCCGCCCGGCCAAGGTGATCCACATCGCGTCCATCGACGGTCTGTCGGTCAACCCGCTGGAGACCTACCCCTACGCGGCCAGCAAGGCCGGCCTGATCCACCTGACCAAGCGCATGGCCTTGCAACTGGTGGGCGAACAGATCGTGGTCAACGCCATCGCGCCCGGGGCCTTTCCCACCGACATGAACCGCGCGGCGCGCGATGAGGAAGAACACACCAGCCGCCGCATCCCGGCTGGGCGCGTGGGCCAGCCCGAAGACCTGGCGGCAGCGGCCATCTACCTGGCCTCGCGGGCCGGCGACTACGTCGTTGGCGAAACCCTGGTGGTCGACGGCGGCGTGACCCACGCCCGATGAGCGCTTAGAACTTGTCCGTCAATTAGGCGGGCCCCCCAATTGACGGACAAGTTCTTAACCGTTGTTCAGCAGCCAGTCGTGCAGCTCGCGCACCGAGTGTGCGACGAACAGTGGGCCATGGGCCTCGAAGCCGGCGTGGTCGTGTGCGCCGTAGGCCACACCCACACTCGCGCAACCCGCGTTCTGCGCCATCAGCAGGTCATGGGTGGTGTCGCCGATCATCAGGGTGCGTTCGGGCGGCACGCCCCACACGGCCATCAGCTCCTGCAGCATCAGCGGGTGCGGCTTGCCGGCGGTTTCGTCGGCGGTGCGTGAATCGTCGAACACCCCCTGCAGCGGCGCTGCGCGCAGGCATTCGTCCAGCCCGCGCCTGCTTTTTCCCGTGGCCACGGCCAGCCAGTGCTGCCGGGCCTTGAGGTCGGCCAGCAGGGGCAGGACGCCGTCGAACAGGCTCAACTCGTCCGCCCGGCTGCTGTAGTGGTGGCGGTAGCGGGCGCCCAGTTCGGCATATTTTTCGGGTGGCACGTCCGGCGCCGCGTGCGCCAGCGCCTGCATCAGCCCCATGCCGATCACGTAGCTGGCCTGCTCCCGGCTGGGCATGCGCCCGCCCACGTCCAACACCGCCGCCTGGATGGACTGGGTGATGAGCGCCGTGGAGTCGAACAGGGTGCCGTCCCAGTCGAAGGCGATGAGGTCGAACCGGCGGTGTGTCATGGCGGACAAGAGTCAAGAAACAACAAAGGGCGCATTGTGCGCCCCTTGTGATGTCAGGCGCGAACGCCGCTCAGATGCGGAAATCTTCGATGTTCTTGCCGGCGGCCAGCAGGGCACGCACCCACTCCGGCTTGCGGCCCAGGCCACCGGCCCAGGTTTCGCCGTTGGGGCCGCGGTACTTGGCTTCGCGCGCATCGGCCTTGGGCTTGGAGGTCTTGCGGCCGGTGGAAGCGGAGCCACCCAGATCGGCCACGGAAATGCCATATTCCTTCATCTTGGACTTGATGTCCGCAATCACCGCCGCCAATTCCTGCTTGCGCACCTGCTCGGCTTGCGCCATCAATGCCTGTGCCTGATTGACCAGTTCGGAATAAGTTGCCATGTGAACTCCTGATAAAAATGGGGAAGCGGCGCGAGTTTACACAATTCGGCCAGCATTCTCCCCAGAAAAAAGATCGCTCACGGTAAATTTACGTCAATGCCGCCCACGGCGCCAATTCAACCGGCAACTCCGAACGCATTTCCATCACCTCTGCCGTGGTCGGGTGTTGCAATGTCAACCGCCAGGCATGCAGAAACATGCGCTTGAGTCCGAGTTTGTTCATCCGGCGATTCAATTCAAAATCGCCGTATTTGTCATCGCCGACAATCGGATGCCCGGCGTGCGACAAATGCACACGGATCTGGTGGGTGCGCCCGGTCTTGATGGTGACTTCCAACAGGCTGAACAGCGTATCGGCCTCGGGCGTGCCCGCCAGCGCGCTCAGACGGCCACTGGCACGCACCTTCACCAGGGTGACCGAACGCATGCCATTGGGGTCGTCGGCCGGCACCACCCTGACCCGGCGTTCGCCATCGGCCTGCAGGTATTTGTGCAGGGCCTGGTCAATGACTTTTTTGCGGCCCGGCCAAATACCCTGAACCAATGTCAAATAGGTCTTTCCAGTTTCGCGTTCCCTGAACTGGTTTTGCAATGCCTTGAGTGCGCTCTTTTTCTTGGCCACCAGCAGGATGCCGCTGGTTTCCCGGTCCAGTCGATGCACCAATTCCAGCAGGGGGGCGCCCGGGCGGGCCTGGCGCAGTTGTTCGATGACGCCAAAAGACACCCCGCTGCCGCCATGCACCGCCACCCCCGCCGGTTTGTCGATGGCCATGAAAGTGGCATCTTCGAAAAGCATCGGAAATTCGCGCGGCGGCGCCGCATTTTCGGGCAACACCGCCGGCTTCTCGCTCATGCGCAAAGGCGGCACCCGAATGTCGTCGCCGGCATTCACCCGGGTATCGGCGCTGGCGCGGCCTTTGTTGATGCGCACCTCCCCCGACCGAATGATGCGGTAAACCAGCGTCTTGGGCACGCCTTTCAGATGCCGGATCAGGAAATTGTCCAGGCGTTGGCCGGTCGACTCTTCATCGACAAACAGGTGACGAACTTCGGCTGACGCCATGGTGAAACCGCAATCGCTGCAAATGGCGGCTGGGGCCTATAATGGCTCGTTCCCGCCGCGTGTGTAAGTGTTTGATTTGCCGGCAGTTTAAGGCAGTCACCCCACAGCGCTCGGATGGAACACGCCGACATCCTTCGGCGCGCCCTTCCGCCATAGGCATTTTGGCCGGCGGTGGGGGCGTGGGCCGACGGACGAGTCGAAACGATTTGTGAACCCGATTACGGAATACCCCGATCGGCCAGCCGGCACAGTCCCATGGACTGACACCGGCTGGCCGAGGACCCAAGTGAACCCAGAGACAACGCAGGCAGATCCCGTGTTCCCCACCGATTTGTGGCCTTCTTTGACGTTTCGCCCACCTCCACGCGCCTACGCCCAGTGCGGGTCATCGACGCGGCACCTGTGTGCCCCCAGCGTCTGACCGCTCTGCGCTCTCCGGCAATTCCCTCCTCGTTCGCAACTCGCGCTGACTCACGGCACCCGGCCCCCTGAAGGGCCACGGAGTGAGCGACCGCCCGCCAGCCTGGGGCTGCGGCGGCCGTGCACGTTGTGCATTGTTTGCAACGAGGAAAACGCACATGAAGCGTATGCTGATCAACGCCACGCAGGCCGAAGAGCGCCGCCTGGCGATCGTGGACGGCCAGAAACTGCTGGACTACGAAATCGAGATCGAAGGGCGCGAGCAGCGCAAGGGCAACATCTACAAGGCCGTCGTCACGCGTGTCGAGCCCTCGCTGGAAGCCTGTTTTGTCGACTACGGCGAAGAACGCCACGGTTTCCTGCCCTTCAAGGAAATCTCGCGCCAGTACTTCCAGGGCAATGCCTCGCCCTCGCAGGCCCGCATCAACGAAGTGATCAAGGAAGGCCAGGAACTGCTGGTCCAGGTCGAGAAGGAAGAACGCGGCAACAAGGGCGCGGCCCTGACCACCTTCGTCAGCCTGGCCGGCCGTTACGTGGTGCTGATGCCCAACAACCCGAGGGGCGGTGGCGTGAGCCGTCGCATCGAGGGTGAAGAGCGCCAGGAACTCAAGCAGGCCCTGGACCAGCTCGAATACCCCAACGGCATGAGCATCATCGCGCGCACCGCCGGCATCGGCCGCGAGGCGCCCGAGCTGCAATGGGACCTGAACTACCTGCTCAAGCTGTGGACCGCCATCGACGGCGCCTCCAAGGCCGGCAAGGGCGCCTTCCTGATCTACCAGGAATCCAGCCTGGTGATTCGCGCCATCCGCGACTACTTCAACAGCAACATCGGCGAGATCCTGATCGACACCGATGACATCTACGAGCAGGCCCACCAGTTCATGAGCCACGTGATGCCCGAGCACGGGCACCGCGTGAAGCGCTACCGCGACGACGCACCGCTGTTCAGCCGCTTCCAGATCGAACACCAGATCGAGACCGCCTACAGCCGCACCGTGCAGTTGCCCAGCGGTGGTGCCATCGTGATCGACCAGACCGAAGCCCTGGTGGCGGTGGACGTCAACTCGGCCCGCGCCATCAAGGGCGGCGACATCGAGGAAACCGCGACCCGCACCAACCTGGAAGCCGCCGACGAAGTCGCGCGCCAGGCCCGCCTGCGCGATCTGGGTGGCCTGATCGTGATCGACTTCATCGACATGGAGGAGAGCAAGAACCGCCGCGAGGTCGAGAACCGCCTGCGCGACGCCCTGCGCCAGGACCGCGCCCGCGTGCAGTTCGGCTCCATCAGCAAGTTCGGCCTGCTGGAAATGAGCCGCCAGCGCCTCAAGCCCATGCTGAGCGAAGGCGCCTCCATCCCCTGCCCCCGTTGCGGCGGCTCGGGCCACATCCGCGACACCGAAAGCTCGGCGCTGCAGATCCTGCGCATCATCCAGGAAGAGTCGCTCAAGGACAGCACGGCCGCCGTGTTCGTGCAGGTGCCGGTCGAAGTGGCCAGCTTCCTGCTCAACGAAAAGCGCACCGAGATCACCAAGATCGAACTCAAGCAGCGCATCAACGTGCTGCTGGTGCCCAACAAGTCGCTGGACACCCCGCACTACAAGCTCGAGCGCATCAAACACGACGACCCGCGCCTGGACAACCTCGACGCCAGCTACAAGATGGCCGAGGAAGTCGAGGACGTGACCGCCGTCACGCGCCGCAGCCAGGAACGCACCAACAAGCAGGAACCGGTGATCAAGGGCGTGCTGCCCGACGGTCCCGCACCCGTGGCCGCCCGCGCCGAGCCTGCCGCGGCACCCGCCCCGGCTGCAGCACCCGCCACGCGCGCGCCGGCCGCCCCCGCCGCGTCGGCCCCGGTGCCGGCGAGTGGCGGTTTCTTTGGCTGGCTCAAGCGCCTGCTGGGAGGTGCCCCCGAAACCTCGCCCGCTTCCGCACCGGCGACCACGCCGTCGACCGCAGCCGGCGCCCCCAGCAGCGTCAACAAGGATGGCCGCCGTGACGGTGGCCGTGGTGGCCGCGGTGGCCGCAGCGACAGCCGTGAAGGCGGACGCGACAGCGGTCGCGAAGGCAACCGCGACGGCGCCCGTGGCGGTCGCGGTGGCGCGCGCACCGAAGGCGCGGAACGCCAGGGCGGTCAGCCGCAGGGCACCGCCCCGGGCGACAGCCGCCGTGGCGGCGAAGCCCGCCCACCGCGCGGAGAAGGCCGCAACGAGGGTCGCCGCGATGGCCGCCGTGAAGGTGGTCGCGATGGTGGACGGGAAGGCGCCCGCGAGAGCAGCGAAATGAACCTCGCCGCCGCTGCGGTGGCCACCGAGGGCGTGTCCATGGACAACGCCGCCGCCGGCACCGACGCACCGCGCCGCGAACGCACCGAGCGGGGTGAGCGTGGCGAAGGCGGACGCCGCGAACGGGGTGGCCGCCGTGGCGAACGCCGCACCGGCGCCGAGGACGGTGCCGCACCGTCCCGCGACGCCCAGGGCGACCTGCCGCGCGACGACGGCGCCCTGGCCGCCCAAGGGCAGGTCGGTGGCAATGAACCGGGCCAGGAAGGCGACGCACCACAAGACGGCGGCGACGCCCAACGCGCACCGCGCGAGCGCCGCAGCCGCGACCGTTATGGCCGTGAACGCCGCCCGCGTCCGGACAACGCCGAACCAGGCCAGACCGCCGACGCCTCTGGCGAGGCCGCCGCGGCACCCGCCGTGAACGACGCTGTCGAGACCGATGAAGGCAACAGCCGCCGTTCCTACTTCACCCAGTCCAGCGCCGCCCCCCAGGACGCACCGGCCGTGGTGAGCAACACGCCCGTGGCCGCGGCTCCCGCAGTCGCCCCGGCTCAGGCGCCATTGTTCGTCGAAGCCGTGGCGCCGGCGGTGGTTGCCGCCGCACCGGTGTCCGCCCCGGCCCCTGTGGCCGCGCCGGCACCCGCCCCCGTGCCTGCCACGACCGCCGGCTTGCCCAAGGTACAAGCCTTTGCGCTGGACGTGGCACCGCTGGAAACCCTCGCGCAAAACTCCGGCCTGCAATGGGTGCACTCGGACCTCCACAAGGTGCAACTGGTGCAAGCCGCCATCGCGGCCGAACCCCAGCCCATCCACGTGCCGCGCGAACCCAAGCCGGTGGTGGCGCTGGACGATGGTCCGCTGGTGCTGGTCGAAACCCGCCGCGACCTGCGCAACATGGTGCTGCCCTTCGAGCAGACCGGCAACACCCAGTGAGGCAGTGAGGTGGCGGACCCAGCGTCCGCCCCACATGCACAAACAAAAGCCGCCGCGCATCCGCGCAGGCGGCTTTTTCCTTTCACGTTGACATCAGCCCCGACCCATAGCCACGCCATACGGAAAACCGCGTTGGCGTCCCGGGCCATGCCACCAGAATGCACGACCAGAATCTGGCGTCAACCTCTGTGTCGTGCCGGCGATGAAAAGACTTCCTTGGCGGCGGTCAACCCATTGAGAGCTGCAGGGAAGCCTGCGTAGACCGCCATCTGCATGATGGTTTCGACAATCTCCGTGCGCGTCACGCCCACATTGAGTGCCCCCTGGATGTGCACCTTGAGTTGGGGCGCTGCGTTGCCCAGTGCAGTCAGGGCGGCGACCACCGCGATTTCACGGCTTTTCAGATCCAGGCCAGGGCGGGAATACACGTCCCCAAGTGGAAATTCGATCAAGTAGCGGGCAAAGTCCGGGGCAATATCAGCCAGACTCTGCACGACACGCTCACCAGCCTCACCATCGATTTCACGCAGTTTTGCGAACCCGCGCTCGTAGCGACTTTCCATGTTCATTCACATGTCCTTCATCAGAGATTGAATCCGACGCCAAGGACTGCTCGATCGCACGGTAATGTTCGATCTTCGCCTGCAAAGCTGCCGCGGATTGGCGCATCGCTTCGATGCCGGCAAGAACGTCCGTCAAGTGTTCTTCCAACATCTGGCGCCGATCCGGCACCGTCGGGTCCCCAGCGCCACGTAGCTTTGCGAACGCCTGCATCTTGCCAATGGGCATGTGCGTCGTTCGCAACCGCAGCAGGAACTCGATCCAAGCCATGTCCGATGCCGCGTAACGCCTCTGGCCTCCTGCGGCACGACCGACAGGGGCGATCAGCCCGATGCGTTCGTAATAGCGGAGGGTGTGAGCTGTCAGGCCTGTGCGCCTGGCGACTTCGTCAATACCCAGTTGAGATTCCATGGGGTGATCCTAAAAGTTGGACTGCGCTCTAAGTCAACAACTTTGTGACCCCATCAGCGGCCAGCTGCAAAAACCACCCGGGCAGAACAGCACGCGTTTGCGGGCGATGGAACCGCTCTGCCACCGGTGACACCCCTTCGGGCAGGAGCCTGCCCGGTTGCCGCTGAACGCGTCAGCCGATCTGTGCGGCCCGCTTCCAGGCGGCCTGGGCGGCGGTGGCATCGTCGCGTTCCTCGGCCAGCCGCGCCAGCCCGCACCAGGTCTGGCGCAGCAGATCGGCGTCTTCCAGGCCGGTGCTGGCCTGGGTCAACAATTGCGCTGCCTTGCCCCACAGCTGCCGCTGCAGGCACACCTGGCCGGCCAGGTACTGCAGATAGGGGTCGTTGGGCACCTGGCGCTGCATCTGCTCCACGCGCGACAACCAGGCGCTGTCGTCCACGTCCATGCGCCAGGCCAGCAGCTTGACGAAACGGGAACGCCAGTGGGGGCTGAGTTCCGGATAGGCCGACCACGCGGGCAGAACCACGTCGCGGGCCAGTCGGGCCGCGGTGTCGGCGTCCTGGTCGGCCAGGGCACGGAAGCGCTCACCGGCGGCAATCGCAAGCTCGGGCATGGACTGCTCGTCGGCATCCAGGCTGCGCCACACCGCCTGCAACTGGGTCACATCGCGCGCGCCCTTGAAGGCATCCAGGACCAGACCACGCAGCACGCTGGCCGCGGCATCGCTGGAAAAGGCCCGGTGCTTGGCCAGCACACGCGCCATCTCCAGCGCGGGCAAGGCGTCGTGCTGCATGCGGGCGACACGCAGGCGCAGGCGCAGGGTCTGGATGCGCCGCGCGGCGCCCTGGGGCAGCTCGGCCAGCCAGCCCGATGCGGCGCTTGGATCCCGGTCTTCGATGGCCCAGCGCGCGGCGCGCAGCAAGGCGCCTTCGCGGGTTTCGCCGGCGGTGCGCAGGACGGCCGGCGCGATGGCGTCACGCAGGTGGCGGTCACGCAACTCGCGGTTCTGCAGCGCGTGCGCGCTTTCGGCCAGCAGCAGGTGCGCCAGGGCACTGATCTGGGCGTGGCGCGGCAGGTGCTGCTCATGGATCTGGTGCAGGTGGTTGAGCGCTTCGGTGGCCGCCGTCTGCGCCCGCACGAAACGGCCGGCGAGCTGGTTGGACAAGGCGTCCATGACGCCGGCCACCGCCGCGCGTTCCAGCTGCAAGGCACGCCAGCGTCGGGCGCGCTCGGGCATGGCCAGCAGCGAGGACGCGCCACGCAGGCTGAAGTGCAGCAGCAGGAACAGGCCCACCAGCACGAACAGCACCAGGTTGAAGGAGAGGTCGATGCGGTACGGCGGCCAGAACACGGTCACGCTGGACTGGTTCTGCCCGACCAGCAGCGCCAGCGCCACGGCCACCGCGGCCCACCCCAGAAACCAGAACACGTGACGGAACATGGCGCGCGGCCCTCAGCGCCCGCCGGCGGCGGCGGCCAGCGCGGACAGGGTTTCGTTCGGACGGGGCAGGTCGGTGGATTTCATCTCGGACTGGATCTGCGCCAGGGCCTTGAGCATGTTGCGCGTGACCACGGCGTCGTCGTCGAAGTAGCGCCGCACCGCGGCGGCGGTGGCCAGCACGTCGACCTGCGCCAGCGGGATCTGCCGCGCCAGCAAGGCCAGACGGGCATTGAGGAGCTGCATCTTGAGGTTCTGCCGCAGCATCATGGACTGCTCGGGCGCCAGCAGCAGCGCCTCGGGCTGGTCGATGCGGCTCACGCGCAGCAGGTCGCGGGCTTCGTCGCGCACCTCGGCCCAGATCCGCTGCCACAACACCTGCGCCTGCTCGTTCAGGCGGTCCCACAGGCCGGTGCTCACCTCGCTGGTGGCGGCCGCGTCCACGTCCGATCCCGTCTTGCCCTGCCCACCGACGCCACCCGGCAGCGGCACGCCACGGCTGGGCGAACCGCCCAGGCCCGAGCGCCCCAGGGCCCCCACCGCATTGGCCAGGGGCAGGTCGTCCACGGCCTTGACCATTTCGTCCAGGCGGTTGGCCAGCGCCGGGATGTCGGTCAGCGAGGTGGCCTGGATGCGCTCGATGTCGCGGGCAATGGCCCGCTGCACCGGGTTCAGCCGGGGTTGTGTGGCGCGGGCGATGCGCTGGTCGGCCGATTGCAGTGCGGAAATCAGCAGCTGCGCGCTGCCCGTGAGCTGGGCCTGCTGCTGCGCCAGCTTGAGCGTGGATTCGAGTTCCTGCACCAAGTGGTCGTCGCGGCTGCGCGAGACGCTGATCATCAGCTCTTCCAGCTGGGTGCGCTGCAGGCTGACCTCGGACAGCCGTACCTCGGCCACGCTCAGGCGCGCCTGCAGCTCCTGGGTGGCGGATTCGGTCTGCGTGGCGGTTTCACGCGCGTCCTTGGCGTCACTGGCCGTCTCGGCGCTCTGGCGGGCCAGGGCCTGCTGGGTCTGCTCCAGCTTCTGCCACAGGATGCCCGACATCAGCAGCGCCACCAGCGCCACCACCAGGGTGAGCGTGAGCAGGGCACCGGCGCCCCCGCCGCGCGCTGGCGGCGGGGCCGTGCGCTCCTCGGTGGCGGGCACGGCGGTGCTGGAAGATGGGGTGTCGGCACTCATGTCAAGCCGATTCTAGGCGCCCGCAGACGCGCGCAAGTCCCGCAGCGCGTCGTACACGGCGGTCAGCGTGGGACGCACCGTCCGGATGTGCCGAAAACCAACACCTGCGAGCGCCTCGGCGATCCGGGGATGGGTCGCCAGCGCGGGCGTGCGGGCCCAATCCTGTCCCGGCAGCAGCCGTGGCAGGTGCGTGGCGGCCTCGCCGCTGCTGAACAGCCAGACGCTGCCATCGGCCGCCGCCACGGCAGCCGCCCGGCGCGTCGCGTCATCCCACACCGGGCAGCGACGCTCGTAGACGGCCAAGGCAGACACGCGCGCGCCGGCGGCCTCGCATTGCCGGATCAGCCAGTCGCGGCCCGACGAGGCCCGGGCATCACCGGCCGTCGGCCCACTGCGCCCGCGCACCACCAGCACCGCGTCGCCCGCCCGCAATTGGGGGGCAACCACCGCCCACAGGGCTTCGGAGTCGAACTGCGGGGCCTCGTCCACCGGCCGGTCGATCAGATGGTCCGGCACGCCGGCGGCGCGCAAGGCGGCGGCGGTCCCCGGCCCGGGGGCCCAGCAGCGCACGCCCGCCGGCCAGGGCGCCTGGCGCCCGGCCAACAGGCCGCGCACCGCATTGCCACTGACCCACATCACGGCGCGCAAGCCCTCGACCGACACCGGATCGGACGCCGGGGGCAGCATCACGATGTCGATCAGCGGCAGGGCCAAGGGCACACAGCCGGCAGCCCGCAGGCCCTCGATCCAGGGGCCTGATTCGTCCAGCGGACGAGTCACCACGACCCGCATGCCGGGGGCAGGCGCCGCCATCACCACACCAGGTCCGCCGGGGCGCCGCTCAAGGTGCCCCCGCCGCGCGCAGGGCGGCGCTCACGCGCTGGCCCAGCGCCTCGGCGGCGGCCAGGTCGTGCAGGTCGCCCAAGGCCAGCTCATCGCTGGCCCGCACCAGCGGCATGGCCCCCTCGACATCGCCCCACGCGGCACGCAGCTGCAACTGGCCCTGTGCCAACACCGCGTGCGCGGCCAAAGGCATGGAACAACTGCCGCCCATGGCGCGGGACACCGCGCGTTCGGCCGCCACGGCGCACCAGGTGGCGGCATGGCACAGCGGCGCCAGCGCTGCACGCAGCTCCGGCCGGCCGCTGCGGATCTCGATGCCCAACGCGCCCTGCCCCGCCGCGGGCAGCATGGCCTCGGGCTCGAACACCTGGCGGATGCGCGCGCCCAGGCCCAGGCGTTTGAGGCCGGCCGCCGCCAGCACGATGGCGTGGTACTGGCCTTCGTCGAGCTTGCGCAAACGGGTGTCGAGGTTGCCGCGCAGCGGCTCGATGCGCACGTCGCCGCGGTCCAGAGCGCGCAGCGCGTCCTGCAGCAGCACCTGGCGGCGCAGGCTGGAGGTGCCCACCACCGCGCCCGGCGGCAGGTCGGCCAGCCCGGCACAGTGGGGCGACACCCAGGCATCGCGCGGGTCCTCGCGCTCCATCACGGCCGCCAGCTCGAAGCCCGGCGGCAGCTCCATGGGCACGTCCTTGAGCGAGTGCACGGCGAGGTCGGCGCGGCCGTCCTCCAGCGCGGTTTCCAGCTCCTTGACGAACAGGCCCTTGCCGCCCACCTTGCTCAGCGTGCGGTCCAGGATCTGGTCGCCCAGCGTGGTCATGCCCAGCAGGCTGACGCGGTGGCCCAGCGCCTCCAGGCAGGCCTTGACATGGTGGGCCTGCCACATCGCCAGGCGGCTTTCGCGGGTGGCGATGGTGAGGTTCAGCGGGTTGGAAACGGGAGAGGTGGAGACCATGCGGAAGCGGCGCCGAGGACAAGCAAAACGGTCCGGGATGCTAGCACGCGCCCCTGGCGCCAGGACGGTCGCGCGAGGCTAGCGCGCCCCGCCCTGCACCACCTCGCGCAAGGCCGGCAACTGGCGGCGCGAGACGGCCAGGCGCTCGTCCACGCCATGCAGGGCGACTTCCCAGCCCTCGCCATCGCTGCCCGAGGCCGAACCGCCGTGGTGGCGCTCCAGCGCCCGCAAGGCCGCGCGGGCCACCAGCGCGTTGCGGTGCACGCGCACAAAACGCTCGGGGAAACGCGACTCCAGATCGCTGAGCGAGCCGTCGTAGATGTGGCTGCGCACGCGGGTGCGCACGGTCACGTATTTCAGTTCGGCCTTGAGGTAGACCACGTCGCTCACCGGCACCCGCTCGATGCGGCCACGGTCCTGGATCAGCAGGTGATCGGGGGCCTCGGTCGCCGGCTCGGCCTGGGCCGCCCGCCAGCGCAGCGCCTTGGCCAGCGCCTGCTGCAGGCGGTCGCGCCGCACCGGCTTGGTCAGGTAGTCGACCGCCTCCAGGTCGAAGGCCTGCAACGCGTGTTCGGCGTGGGCCGTGACAAACACCACCGCCGGTGGCGCGGCCAGCGAACGGATGGCCTGCGCCAGCTTGAGTCCGTCCATGCCGGGCATGTGGATGTCCAGCAGCACGAGGTCACAGGCCTGTGCCCCGAGGAAATCCAGTGCCTGCTGTGCCTGCGCCGCCTCGCCCACCACCGTGGCGGCCGGCTCGCTGCAGTCGGCCAGCAGATCACGCAGGCGCATGCGGGCCAGGGCCTCGTCGTCCACCAGCAACACCTTCAACGTCATCAAGCTCTCCTTTTGGTTTTTTGCCCACCGGCACTCCCTTCCTCTCCCTCGCCAGCCATGGGCCCGGCCCCGGGACGCCGGGGCGCCGCCGAAGGCCGATAAAATTTGAGCTTCGTCCATTTGGGGCCACAGCGGGCTCCGGCCCCGGCGCCAGCGCCAGCACAAGCGGCTCACCGCTTGCACGCACATCCAGCACACACCATGTCTTCCAACCAACTCGACACCAAATCCCAAGCCTGGTCCGCCCTATTCTCGGAGCCGATGAGCGAATTGGTCAAGCGCTACACCGCCAGCGTGTTCTTTGACAAACGCCTGTGGCTGGCGGACATCACGGGCAGCCTGGCCCACGCGGAGATGCTGGCCGCCCAGGGCATCATCGCCGCGGCCGACCGCGACGCCATCGAGCGCGGCATGGCCCAGATCCGCCAGGAGATCGAATCGGGCAGCTTCGAATGGAAGCTGGACCTGGAGGACGTGCACCTCAACATCGAGGCCCGCCTGACCCAGCTGGTGGGCGACGCGGGCAAGCGCCTGCACACCGGCCGCAGCCGCAACGACCAGGTGGCCACCGACGTGCGCCTGTGGCTGCGCGGCGAGATCGACCTCATCATCGGCCTGCTGGCCGACCTGCAGGGCGCGCTGCTGGACGTGGCCGAGAAGAACATCGACACCATCCTGCCCGGTTTCACCCACCTGCAGGTGGCCCAGCCGGTGAGTTTTGCCCACCACCTGCTGGCCTATGTGGAAATGTTCAGCCGCGACGCCGAGCGCATGAGCGACGTGCGCCGGCGCACCAACCGCCTGCCGCTGGGCAGCGCGGCCCTGGCCGGCACCACCTACCCGCTGGACCGCGAGCGCGTGGCCCGCACGCTGGGCATGGTCGACGAACAAGGCATGGCCCAGGTCTGCCAAAACAGCCTGGACGCCGTCAGCGACCGCGACTTCGCCATCGAATTCAACGCCGCCGCCGCCCTGTGCATGGTGCACATCAGCCGCTTCAGCGAGGAGCTGATCGTCTGGATGAGCCAGAACTTCGGTTTCATCCGCATCGCCGACCGCTTCACCACCGGCTCCAGCATCATGCCGCAGAAGAAGAACCCGGACGTGCCCGAACTCGCGCGTGGCAAGACCGGCCGCGTGGTCGGCCACCTGATGGGACTGATCACCCTGATGAAGGGCCAGCCCCTGGCCTACAACAAGGACAACCAGGAAGACAAGGAGCCGCTGTTCGACACGGTGGACACCTTGAAGGACACGCTGCGCATCTTCGCCGAGATGGTGGGCGGCCAGCCCAACCCGGCCACCGGCCAGAAGGAAGGCGGCATCACGGTGAACGCCGTGGCCATGGAGGAAGCGGCCAAACGCGGCTACGCCACCGCCACCGACCTGGCCGACTACCTGGTGAAGAAGGGCCTGCCCTTCCGCGACGCCCACGAAACCGTGGCCCATGCCGTCAAGGCCGCCACCTCGCACGCCTGCGACCTGTCGGAGCTGCCGCTGGCGGTGCTGCAGGGCTTCCACCCGTCGATCGAAAAGGACGTGTACGAGTGCCTGAGCCTGCGCGGCTCGCTCAACGCCCGCAACACCCTGGGCGGCACGGCACCGGCGCAGGTGACGAAGCAGCTGGCGCGCCACCGCGCACGGCTGGCCTGACCGGCGTCAGGACAGCAGCCGCACCGGCAGCTGGTAAGGCCCGATCTCCGGGTAGGGGCAGTACAGCACCTCGCCGGTGATCTCCAGGCCGGCACAGGCCTGCAGCAACTCGTCGAGCGCGACCCGCAACTCCAGGCGTGCCAGGTGCGCGCCCACGCAGAAGTGGGGGCCGCGCCCGAACGCCAGGTGCTCGCCGATGTTGTCGCGGTCCAGGCGGAAGGTGTCGGGCTCGGCGAACACGGCCGCGTCGCGGTTGGCGCTGGCATAGGTCAATGCGATCGGCTCGCCCGCCGCGATGGAGCGCCCCCCCAGCACCACATCGGCCAGCGGCGTGCGGGCAAACCCACGGTAAGGGGTGTAGAGCCGCAGGAACTCCTCGACCGCCGCCGGCAGGCAGGCGCGATCGCCGCGCAGGCGCCGGTGCAGGACCGGATCGCGGGCCAGGTGCTGGGCCATGCTGCCCACCATCACCATGGGTGCCACGATGCCCACCACCAGCACCTGGCGCACCGTGCCGACCACCATCTCGTCGGGCAAGGCAGCACCGGCCACCCGGGTGGCCAGCAAGGCGCTCACCGGGTCCTGGTCGACCGGCAGGGGCCGGGCCTTGCGTTGCGCGATCAAGGCCCTGGCCATGTCGTAGAGCACCAGGCTGGTCCGCTTCATCGCCTCGCCGTCGAAGGCCTGCACCGCGCGGATGAAGGCCGGGCCGGCGCTCAGCAGCTGGGCTTCCAGTCTGGCGTCCAGGTTCATCCAGCGGCCGAACACCCGGACCGGAAAACGCGCCGAAAAGTCCCCGCACAAGTCCCCCCCGCCCTGCGCCACCAGCGGCGCCAGCGCGTCGCGCACCAGCTCGCGGACCATGGGCTCCAGCGCCGCCACACGCTCCGCCGACAGCAAGGGATTGAGCGCCGCCCGATAGGGTGTCTGCTCGGGGGGATCGAGGTGCAGCGGTGGGCGCCGGCCGGTGAACGCCACCTTGGGCACCACGTTCTGCACCGTGGTGCTGAAGCGGGTGTGGTCGGCCGCCACGCGGGCGATGTCGGCGTGGCGGGTCAGGGCCCAGAAACCGCCGAGCGCGTCGGTGTGCGCCACCGGGCAACGTCCGCGCAGCTCGGCATGGGTGTGGCGGGCCTGCTCGGCGGTCTCGCCGTGGGGGACATCGAAATCGGGGGTCATGAAGCCTCTGCGGAAAAGCCGATCTTTTTCACCCAGACCCGCCACTCCTCGCTGTCGGCGCGGATCATGGCCTGGAGCTGCTGGGGCGTGGACGAAGCCACCTCCAGGCCCAGCTTGGCCGCGCCTTCGACCAGGTCGGGCTGCTGCAGCGCGATCTTGAGGTAGGCCGCCACGCGGGTGGCCACCTCGGACTTGACCTGGGCCGGCAGAAACAGGCCAAACCACTCCTGCCCATCCAGCGGCACGCCTTGCTCGCGGTAGGTGGGCACCGAGGGCAACAGGCCGCTGCGGCCGGCGCCGGTGACCGCCAGCACGCGGGCGCCGCCGGGCACCAGGTGGGGCATGACCGCGCCGATGGGCGAGGACATGGCGGCGATCTGCCCACCCCGCAGGTCCTGCAGCCCGGGCACCGAACCGCGGTAAGGCACATGGCGCAAGGGCGCCTTGAACTGGTGGGCGGCGGCGGCCACCACCAGGTGCGGGATCGCCCCCGTGGCCGGGGAACCGTAGGTGGCCTGGTCCGGGTGGGCGCGCCCCCAGGCCATGAAGTCGTCCAGCGTCTTCACCGACTCCGGCACCAACGGGCCCACCGCCAGGGCGAAGTTGGTGTAGGCCATCAGCGACACCGGGGTGAAGTCTTCCGCGGGGCGGTAGGGCAGCTTGCCGTAGGTGTGCGGGTAGACCGAAAAAAAGGTGGACGGCGTCATGAGCAGGGTGGCGCCATCCGGAGCCGCATCGCGCGTGGCCATCAAGGCGATCTGGCCCGCCGCCCCGGGGCGGTTTTCCACGATCACCGTCGGCGCGTAGCCGCCACGCAGCTTGTCGGCCACTCGGCGCAGGAAGCTGTCGCCAGCGCCGCCGGCCGGTGCGCCGATGAGCAGCCGGGCACTGGCCACCTGCTGCGCCCAACTGGTGCCAGCGGCCAGCGCCGAGCCCGCCAGCCCGGCGGCGGCCCGCAAACAATCGCGTCGATCAAACATGGGGATGTCTCCGTCTTGTGGGCATACAAAGCCGCACTGTAGAGACAATCTGGATTAAGTGAAATTCATATAATTTTCACCACTGCAATATCTGGCTTTAGTCAAAAATCCCCCCAACCCGCCATGACCGATCCGCTTGACCAACTGCGTCTGCGCGACCTGATGCTGCTGGAACACATCGCCGGGCTGGGCACGCTGCGGCGCGTGGCCCAGACCCTGCACGTGACCCAGCCGGCGGTCACGCAGATGCTGCACGGCCTGGAACGGGCCATGGGGGCCGCCCTTGTCGAACGCGGCCGCCGGGGCGTGAGCCTGACCGGCGCCGGGCAAGCGGCCCTGCTGCGCCTGCGCAGCGCGCGCCAGGAGCTGGAGCAGGCCCGGCTGGCGGCCCAGCGCCATGGCCAACCCATGCTGCGCCTGGGCGCCACCCCCATCGCCACCCTGCGCCTGCTGCCCCAGGCGATCGAACGACTGGTCGCGCTGGCCCCCGATGTCCGGATCACGCTCACCGAGGCCGGGGTCCACCGGCTCTGGGAGCAGTTGGCCGATGGCCGCCTGGACGCCGTCGTCGGCCGCCTGCCCAGCGACGCACCGCCCCTGGCCGGCCTGCGCTACGAACGGGTGGGCGAGGAACGCATGGTGCTGGTGGTGGGACGGCAGCACCCGCTGGCCTCCCAGGCGCGCGCGCCCCGCGGGCGCCACGCCTGGCAACGGGTGCTGGCCCAATGTGCCTGGGTACTGCCGCCCGACAACGGACCGGCCACCCAGAGCCTGCGCGAGTGGTTCAGCACCGCTGGCGTGGCCGTCCCCGTCCCCCAGGTCGTCTCGGGCGCCTACCAGGCCTCGCTGAACATGGTGGCCAAGGCGCCCCTGGTGACCCTGGTCCCCGAGACCGCCGCCCGCATGCAGGCCGAGGCCCTGGGCTTGCAGCTGCTGCACACGTCCTGGCCGCCACCCCGGGTGCAACTCGTGTTCGCGGCGCGCGAGGCTCACTGGGCGCTGGTGCCCATCGCCAGCCTGCGCACCTGCTTCCCCGCCACCACGCCGCCTTGACCTGCGTCAACGCGACCGCACCACCTTGGCCTTACCCTCTTGCCCCATGACCACCGCCACCGCACCCTCCCCCGCCACCCTGGCCTGGACCACCGAACTGCACACCGGCGATGGCCGGATGGACGAAACCCACGCCGAGTTCGTCGAGCAGCTCAACACCTTGCTGGGCACGCCGGCCGACGCGCAACTGCCGCTGTACCAAGCCTTCCTGGCGCACACCCAGGCGCACTTCGACCAGGAAGACCGCTGGATGCTGGCCACCGGCTTCACGGCCGAGAACTGCCACGCCATGCAGCACAGCTCCATCCTGGAGACCATGCGCGCGGTGGAAGACCACTACCGCCAAGGCGACACCGACATCATCACCCGCCTGGCCGAGGCGCTGGCCGAGTGGTTCCCGCAGCATGCCGCCAGCATGGACGCCGGGCTGGCCCAGCATTTGCGGCAGGTCGGCTTCGACAGCGGCACCGAAACCCTGGCCGACCCCGCGGCCATCCGCCCGGCCACCATGAGCGGCTGCGGCAGCGTGAGCTGCAGCTGAGCCGACTGGCGGGCAGCCACCGGCCATGGACACCGACGTCCTGCTCCGCGTCCTGTCGCTGTGCCTGGCGCTCGCGGGCACGGAAACCCTGCATGGCATCGCCCGCACCCTCTATGCCAACCCGCGCCTGGGCAAGGCACGGGCACTGAAGCTCAGCGTCGTCTCTGGCACCCTGCTGGCCCTGGGCGTGTGCTGGCTGCTGGTGCCCGGCCTGGGCTTGCGCACGCTGGGCGCACACCTGCTTCTGGGCCTGTTCCTCGCGCTGTTCATGGCCCTGTTCGACATCGCTCTCGGGCGCTGGCTGCTGCATCGCCCCTGGCCCAAGGTGCTGGCCGACTTCAACCCGGCCACCGGCAACCACCTGAGCTATGGGCTCGTCTGCCTCGTTGGCCTGCCCGCGCTGGTGTGGCAATGGCGGGGTGGATAGGTACTCCGGCCTGCGACGGTGTGGGGTGGCCTGGGTGAGGGTTGACAATGGCGCCGATGGAACACAAAGGAAGGTGAACCATGGGTCTGACCCCCGCACACATCGGCGCACTGCTCGCCACGCTGAAAGCCCGGTTCGGGCAGAACATGCACCGGCACCCTGGCATGGACTGGGCCTGGGTCCCATCGCGGCTGGAGGCCCGTCCGGCCCAGTGGGCGCCGCTGCATGCGATGGAGAACACGGGCGGTGAACCGGACGTGGTGGGGTGGGACCAGCAGACGGGCGAGCTCATCTTCTGCGACTGTTCGCCGGAAAGTCCCGCCGGACGACGGAGCCTCTGTTACGACCGCGAAGCGCTGGAATCCCGGAAGGACAACCGGCCCGAGAACTGCGTCATCGACATGGCCTCGGCCATGGGCATCACCCTGCTCACGGAGGCCGAGTACCGGGACTTGCAGCGGCTCGACCCCCTGGATGCCAAGACCTCCAGCTGGATCGGCACCCCGGCCGACATCCGGCAGCTGGGCGGCGCCCTGTTCTGCGACCGCCGCTACAACACCGTGTTCACCTACCACAACGGCGCGCAGTCCTACTACGCCGCCCGGGGCTTTCGCGGTTCATTGCGGGTGTAGCACGCAAATTTTTTCAAGCCACCGGTGCCGCGTTTCACGGCGGCCGGCGGCCCCCTCCGCTACCATTCGCGCCACACCCACGAGGAGACCCGCGAATGACCGTCATCACCAACATCGAAGACCTGCGCGTGCTGGCCGAGAAGCGTGTGCCGCGCATGTTCTACGACTACGCGGACTCCGGCAGCTGGACCGAAGGCACCTACCGCGCCAACGAGGGCGATTTCCAGCCCATCAAGCTGCGCCAGCGCGTGGCGGTGAACATGGAGAACCGCAGCACGGCGGTGAAGATGGTGGGCGTGGACGCCAAGATGCCGGTGTGCATCGCGCCCGTGGGCCTGACCGGCATGCAGCACGCCGACGGCGAGATCCACGCCGCGCGCGCGGCCGAGAAGTTCGGCATCCCCTTCACCCTGTCCACCATGAGCATCTGCTCCATCGAGGACATCGCCAGCCACACGGCGTCGCCGTTCTGGTTCCAGCTCTACATGATGCGCGACCGCGATGCGATGGCGCGCATGATCGATCGCTGCAAGGCGGCCAGGTGTTCGGCCCTGGTGCTCACGCTCGACCTGCAGGTGATCGGCCAGCGCCACAAGGACCTCAAGAACGGCCTGACCGCGCCGCCCCGCCCCACCCTGGCCAACATCGTCAACCTGATGACCAAGCCGCGCTGGTGCCTGGGGATGGCGGGCACCCGCCGCCGCACCTTTGGCAACCTGGTGGGCCATGTGAAGGGCGTGAGCGACATGAACTCGCTGGCCTCGTGGACCAACGAGCAGTTCGACCCGCGCCTGAGCTGGGCCGACATCGAGTGGGTCAAGCGGCAGTGGGGCGGCAAGCTCATCCTCAAGGGCATCATGGAGGTCGAGGACGCGGTGCTGGCCGCCCAGCACGGGGCCGACGCCATCGTGGTCAGCAACCACGGCGGGCGCCAGCTCGACGGTGCACCCAGCAGCATCCACGCCCTGCCGGCCATCGTCGACGCGGTCGGCGACAAGCTCGAGGTCTGGATGGACGGTGGCATACGCAGCGGCCAGGACGTGCTCAAGGCCTGGGCCCTGGGCGCGCGCGGCACCATGATCGGACGCGCCATGGTCTATGGCCTGGGCGCCATGGGCGAGGCCGGCGTCACCAAGGCCCTGCAGATCATCCACAAGGAGCTGGACGTGAGCATGGCCTTCTGCGGCCACACCAACATCCAGAACGTGGACCGCTCGATTCTGGTGCCGGGCACCTATCCCGTGCCTCGGTAAAACGCCAGCGGCTGCGCTCAGGCCAGTCCAGGGTTGCCGTCCACGCCCAGCAGCTTGGGTTGATTGACCTTGAGCTGCTTGATGACCTTCTGGTCGCGCAAGTAGCCCGCCACCACGTCCCAGATGGGTTCGCCCAACACGCCCTCCTGCACCGAGGCCCAGCCGGCCACCTTGTAGGTCTTGCCGGCCTCGACGGGCCTGCCCTTGAGCGTGAGGTTGTTGATGCGCTGGCCCATGGGCGCGGTGGGCGCGCAGGTGTACTGGAAGCCCCCCACGCGCACCATGTCGCCGCCTTGCTGGTAATAAGGGTCGGGGTTGAAGATGTTGTCGGCCACGTCCTCCATGATCTCCTTGACCTGCGCGCCGGTGAAGGTGTTGAGCGTGGTGGCGGGGTAGGTCACGGCCATCTGGTCCATCATGCGTTCGTAGGTGATGGTGTCGCCCGGCAGCAGGCTGGTGCCCCAGCGCACGCCGGGCGAGAAGGCCGCGTCGGCCCCCTTGACCGCCATCAGCGCGTCGCAGATGAGCTGGTCCCAGGAGCCGTTGAAGTTGCCGCGGCGGTACAGCGCACCTTCCGAGACCGCGAGCTTTTCGTCCAATTTGGCCTGGTAGGGTGCGCGCACCTGGGCGATGAGCGCCTCCATCGCCTTGTCGGCCGGCAGCAGGTTGGCGAACACCGGCAGCAGCTTGTAGCGGAAGTCCTGCACCCGTCCGCCACGCACGTCGAAGTCCAGCACGCCCAGGAACTTGCCGTTGGAGCCGGCGTTGGTCACCAGGGTCTGGCCGCCCGCGTTCCTGACGATCACCGGCGCCGGCATGCCGTCGTGGGTGTGACCGCCCAGCACGGCGTCGATGCCGCGCACGCGCGAGGCCATCTTGAGGTCCACGTCCATGCCGTTGTGCGACAGCACCACCACCACCTGGGCGCCCTTGGACCGGGCCTCGTCCACCATCTTCTGCATGTGCTCGTCCTGGATGCCGAAGGTCCAGTCGGGCACCAGGTGGCGCGGGTTGGCGATGGGGGTATAGGGAAAGGCCTGGCCGATGATGGCCACCGGCACGCCATGCATCTCCTTGATGACATAGGGCGCGAACACCGCGTCGCCAAAATCCGAGGTCGTCACGTTCTGCGCCAGGAAATCGATCTGGCCCTTGAAGTCCTTCTCGACGATCTCCTGCACCCGCTGGGCGCCGAAGGTGAACTCCCAGTGTGCCGTCATGACGTTCACGCCCAGCAGCTTGCAGGCGTCCACCATGTCCTGCCCCCGGGTCCAAAGCGACGTGGCCGATCCCTGCCAGGTGTCGCCGCCATCGAGCAGCAGCGCGTGCGGGCGCGAAGCCTTGAGCTGCTTGACCAGCGTGGCCAGGTGCGCGAAGCCGCCCACCTTGCCGTAGGTGCGGGCGGCATGGTCGAAATCGAGGTAGCTGAAGGCGTGGGCCTGGGCCGTGCCGGGCCGGATGTGGAAGTGCCTGAGCAGTTGCTCCCCCACCAGGTGGGGCGGGCGGCCCAGCGCGCCGCCCAGGCCCAGGTTGACGCTGGGCTCGCGGAAATGGACGGGGGTGAGCTGTGCGTGGCAGTCGGTGAAGTGCAGAAAGCTCACGTTGCCGAACCGGGGCACGTCGTACAGGCGCTCGCCGGCACCGGGCGCGGCGGCCAGCGCAGCGCCGTGGTCCAGGGCCAGGCCGGAGGCGCTCGCCACGGCGAGCAATTGCAGGAACTCACGTCGGCTGAAGCTCATGGGGGGTCTCAACAGGTGGCGGCCGGTGGCGGGCCTGGAAAAAAGGGCCTTGCAGCGGCAAGGCCCGGGGCGTGGTCACCGGTTGACCGGCGACTGGGGATCGAGCAGCAAGGCCATGATGTGTTTGAGCTGCTGCTCGTTCAGGATGCCGGCGTGCCCGACGCGCGGCATTTGTGAACAAGCGTTGTAGGCCCGTGCGTTCCACAGCTTGCCCCAGGTGTACCCCACGATGGCCTGGGACGCCGCGGCATGGGGGTCGCTGACCCCACGCAACTTGCCGTAGTTGTAAAGACTGGGGCCCAACGTGCCGAAGGAAATCTCTTCCTTGCTGATCTGGTGGCAGTTGTAGCAGTTGCCGCCGTTGGCGGTCTTGGCGTCATCGGTCCAGGTCAGGCCACGGCCGCTCTGGGCCAGGGCTTCGCCCTGTTTCCAGTCGCCCAGAAAGCGGCCATCGGCGGGCAACGGGATGGTCTTGAGGCTGGCCGCCTCGATCGCCCGCGCCAGCTTCTCGTCCAGCGGCCGGCCGGCGGTGTCGGCGGCGCTGCACAGGCGGTTGGCCTCGTCCTGGTCCAGGCGGTCGAGCTTGGCGATGCCCTTGTCCTGGAAGGAGGTCTTGAACATCTCGGCCGCCATGCGGTCGTGGTCGGCCGGCGTGGGTGCCGAGCCGCAGGCGACCAGCAGCACGGCCAGGATGGGCAGCGTTGTCCAGGTGGTGTGTTTCATGCGCGGCTTCCGGCTTCAGCGTTTGATGGTGGGCACGGCCGATTCGGCGCCCTTGGCGTTGACGCCCATGTAGACGCCCAGCGCGATAGTCACGTCGCTGGCGAACTTGGGCTCGGGGAAACGCTGCTGGCGGAAGCAGTCGTTGAGGCGCAGCTGCATGCTCCACATCTGGCCGTTGGAGACCCGGTAGGCCGGCCAGGCGGCAAAGCCGATGCCGTCGCCCGGGTTCTTCGTCAGGTTGGGCAGGTCCTGCAGACGGATGCGCTTGTCGTCGGCCCCGTGGCAGGTCGCGCAGGCAAAGTCGTGCGTGCCGCCCCGCTGGAAGAAGGCACGTTTGCCCAGTTCGTAGAACTTGCGCTCCTCGGCATGGGCCTGCGGCAGGTCAAAACGCATGCCCTTGGACTCGGCCGCGATCCAGGTGGCGAGCGCGGTCACGTTGGCCATCTCGCCGCTGCCAAACGGTGTTTTCACGATGTCGGCCGCG
Source organism: Hydrogenophaga sp. OTU3427 (assembly GCF_038440225.1). Taxonomy (NCBI): domain Bacteria; kingdom Pseudomonadati; phylum Pseudomonadota; class Betaproteobacteria; order Burkholderiales; family Comamonadaceae; genus Hydrogenophaga; species Hydrogenophaga sp. OTU3427. The sequence continues at coordinate 33,228 of NZ_JASATI010000028.1, forward strand.
TTGAAGCCCTGCAGGGTCTCCATGCAACTGACGATGCGCGACTCCAGGTCCTGCATGCGCCGGGTGTCGGCAAAGTAGCGCGGCAGCGTGACAAAAGCCCCTTTGACCACGCCAGGTCCACGCCCCAGGTCGCAAGCCTCCAGCGACACCTTCTTCGGGCCGCGCGCCTCTTTCCACAGTGCCTCGCCCTTCATCTCGAACAATTCGGCCGGGTTGCCGTCCTGCAGCATCTCGCGGTACTTGGCGATGCCCTCGGCCGTGCTCTGTGCCCAGGCGGCAGTGCCCCCGGCGGCCAGCACCAGGGTGGTCGTCCAGACGGTCAGCTTCATGTGTGTCTCCTGTTCTTCTTGTAGGTGGCACGCGGCGCCACCGGCCCGTCAGGCGATGGCGGCTTCGTCGGTGCGGCTGTCGCCCTTGGTGTCCACCCACTTGACGGTGATCTTGTCGCCCTTGGCGCCGCCCTTGAACTTGAAGGACAGGAAGGGGTTCTGCGCGACGGCCGTGCTCCACTGGGCCTTGAGCACGCTCTTGCCATTGTGCGTGGCCTCCACATCGGTGATGTAGTGGGCGGGTATGGTCTCGCCAGCGGCGTTCTTGCGCTGGCCGGTTTCCATCACGTGGGACATCAGCACGCGGACTTCGGTCACGCCGTCTTTGGCGGCGGCGCGGATGCGCATCGGATCTGCCATGGTGTTTCTCCTGGGTGTTCGTGGAAGGATGGGCGCAGCGGTCAGCCGCCGCAGCCGCCGAGGGTGACCTTGGTTTCCTTGGTGGCCGAATACAGCTTGCCGTCGGCCTTGACGATGGCGATCACGTTGCTGCTCTGGCCCATCTTCAGGCGGGTCTGCACGCTGGACTCGGTGCCGGCGGGAATGAAGAACGAGGCCGCCAGGGGGTTGGGGTTCTTCTCCACCAGCAGGTGGATTTCGGTCGTGTTGGGCAGGTTGCTGGTGGCACCCACCGGCACCACCGCGCCGTTCTCCGCGATGTCGGGCGCGTTGATGCTGACCTGGTTGTTGGTGGCCGGCGTGCCGCCCACGGCCTTGACCGCATCGGCAAAGGTCTTGGCTTCAAAGCCGGCACGGTTGGCCTGGGCCAGCGCCTGCTTTTCGGTGATCAGCCCCAGCGCGACCAGCGTGCCCAGGGCGCCGGAGGTCTTGAGGACGGAACGGCGGTTGTTGTTCATGCGGAACTCCTTGAGAAAGTTGTGGAAGCTTACGTCCATCACGGGTGCGTCACTGGGAACCTGCGGCAATCCATTGGGCCAGGGTCCTGGCATCGGTGTCCGACAGCTGGGGCTGGGCCGGCATGGGCACACTGCCATACACCCCTGATCCGCCGGATTTGATTTTGTTCACCAGGTAGGCCTCCAGGTCGGCGCGGCCCTGGTGTTTGGTCGCCACCTCCATGAAGCCCGGCCCGACGATCCGGTGGCTCACACCGTGGCACGCGGTGCAGCCATGGGCCACGAGCAGGCCCGGGGCGCCGGCACCCGCACGGGCCACCACCACGGGCGCCACCGACGGGCCGCCACGCGTGGGCAAGGCCGGCGGCGCGGGCCGGGTGGTGTCGGCCCCGCGCACCGGGCCGACCACACGGTTCTGCAGCGCGATGTTGCCGTGGGCGTCGCGGGCGAAGTCAGGCAAGGCCGAGCGGATCTGCGCGTCCACCGGGCAGTCTTTCATGCAGGCGACGTTGTTCACGTCGCCCTTGCCGCGGGTGTTCCACAGCGGTTCGTGGAACACCATGCCGTTGCGGTTGGGCAACCGTTGCTGCGCCTCGGCGATGTTGCGGTCGCTCAGGGTGAAGTCGGCCGGCACCACCTCGGCCAGGTGCAGCAGGTAGGCCGTCACGCCATAGACCTCCTCGGTCTTGAGCGTCTTGGGCGCGTTCCAGGGCATGGCGCGGTTGATGTAGTCCCACAGCGTCGACAGCGTGGCCACTTTCATCATGGTGGTTTTCTGCGGCACGATGCTCTTGCCCTCCTCCAGGCCCTTGACACGGCCGCTGGCGATGTCGGCGGGGGTGGTGCCGCCGATGATGGGAGTGAACACCTCGTTGGACTCGCCAAAGCTGCCGTGGCAAGAGGCGCACTTGGACTCCCACACCGTCTCGCCCAGGGCCACGCTGCCGGCGCCCGGGGGCAGGCCCTTGAAGTCGGGCCGCACATCGATGTCCCAGGCCTTGACCTCGGCGGGCGTGGCGTCGCGGCCGATGTGCTGCCAGGGCTTGGGCTGGGCCAGGGCGGGCGCCCCGATCAGGGCGGCCAGCACCAGCACCGCCAGGGATTTGATCGTCGGCATGGTCAGTACACCTGCACGTTGGAGACTTCGCCGTTGGCCGACACCCGCCAGGACTGGATGGCGTTCTGGTGGTAGATCGAGCGGGTGCCGCGCACGGCGCGCAGCTGGTTGATCTTGGGCTGCACGTAGCCGGTGCTGTCGATGGCGCGGCTTTGCAGGATGGCTGGCTGGCCACCCCAGACCCAGTCGATGTTGAAACGGGCCAGCGCCTTGGGCAGCAACGGCCCCTCCAGGCGCGCGGTGCGCCAGTTGCGCCCGCCGTCCACGCTCACGTCCACCCGCTTGATGCTGCCCCGGCCCGACCAGGCCAGGCCGGTGACGTTGTAGAAACCCTTGTCCAGCAGCGTCTGCCCGCCCGAGGGCGTGGTGATCACGCTCTTGCATTCCTGGACGCCGGTGTACTGGCGGTGCGTGCCGTCGGGCATGTGGTCGATGTAGTGGATGGCCTCGTCCTTGGTCGCCCACTTCTGGTCGCCCACCTCGAGGCGGCGCAGGTACTTGACCCAGCTCACGCCCTGCACGCCCGGCACCACCAGGCGCAGCGGATAGCCGTTCTCGGGGCGCAGCATCTCGCCGTTCATGGCCCAGGCCACGATGCAGTCGTCCATCGCGCGTTCAATGGCGAGGGTGCGCGTCATCGACGAGCCGTCGGCGCCTTCGGCCAGCACGTAGCGCGCGGCCTTCCTGTCGTAGCCACACATCTCCAGCAGGGTGGACAACAGCACGCCGGTGAACTCGGAGCAGCTCACCATGCCGTGGCTGTACTGCACCGTGGGCACGGCCACGTTGCCCCACTCGGTGGCCGAGTTGGCGCCACATTCGATGAAATGGATGCGCGAAACGCTGGGCAGGCGCATCAGGTCGTCCATGGTGAAGACCCGCGCCCGCTTCACCAGGCCATTGACCATCAGCCGGTGCTGGCTGGGATCGATGTCCCACCAGCCCTGGTGGTGGCGTTCGAAATGCAGGCCGCTGGGCGTGATGATGCCGAACAGGCCTTGCAGCGGCGTGAAACTCACCGAGGCCTGGTTCACCCGCGTCAGGCCCGGGCTCTGGCGGCGCTGCAGATTGGCCTCCCACTGGCTGGGCTTGCCGTAGCCATCGGTCGCCACCGGGAGGCCCAGGCCGGTGCTGTGCGCGGGCAACTGAAGAATGGCCGCCTCGCCCTCGGACGCCACGGCCCGCGCCGACGTGGCCACACCCGCGCCCATGGCCAGGGCAGCGCCCATGAAACGTCGGCGTGCCTTGCGTGCCAGCTCCAGCGTCCCGGCATCGAGGAAGTGCTCGGGCGCGGGCCGGACACGGCCGATGGTTTGACTCAGATCTTCCGACACAACGTGTTCCTTGTTCGGGTGAAGGCTCCACACACCGGCGTCATCGGCCGGCATTGAGGTTTTAACTATATTCGTACTTGCTGATATTCAAATGCGAACAAACCCTGATACGCGTCCCTGAACGCCACCACCGACCTGGCCTGGCGGTGGCCCACCGGCATAGGCACCACCCCCTACAAACGTTAAACTTTCTTAAATGCGCCAAGTCGGCGCCGTCAAGGTGTTCCATATGGGTTTTGCGCGGGTGAGTCGGTGGGGTTGGCTGCTGTCCTGGGTGCTGGCGGTCAGCCCCTGGGTGTCGGCCCAGGAGGTCTTCACGGTCAAGCGCGACGTGGAGCTGCGTGAGGGGCCGCAGGCCAACGCCAAGTCCACCCGGCTGCCGGCCGACACCACGGTGACCCGCCTGGAGGACCGCCAGGGCCCCTTCCGCCGCGTGCGCACCAGCGACGGCAAGATCGGCTGGCTGCACATGTTCGACCTGCAGGGCAACGCGCCAGCGGCCGCCACCACAGGCAACAGCGGCACCAGCGCCCTGCGTTCGCTGGGCCAGGCCTTCAGCCCCAGTGGCGCCACCTCGGGCACCGTGGCCACGTCCACCGTGGGCATACGCGGCCTGGACGCCGACGACCTGGCCAAGGCCAGCCCCAACCTGCAGGCCGTGGACGCCGCCGGGCAATACAAGGTGAGCGAGGCCCAGGCCCGCCAGTTTGCCCAGCGTGCGGGTTTCAAGTCGCGCCAGGTGGCCGACCTCGACCCGGTCACCCCGACCGCCCCGGCTTCGGCCATCCAGGCCCAGTGAGGCAAGGTCATGAAGCACACCACCTCCACGTCCTTGAACCCGCGTCTGCGCCGCCCTGTCGTGCGCCTGGCCCAGGGCCTGATCGCCGCCGCCAGCCTCAGTGCCTGCGTGGCCACCGCCCCCACCACGGGCGGCAACACGGGCAGCAGCGGCTCGATGGGCGACGCCCTGCGCTCGCTGGGCGCCAGCGCACAATCGGCCACCGCCGCCATGCCGGCCATCGCGACCGCCCTGCCCATCGGGCCCGGTGGCCAGTCGGCCAACGATGCCATGGGCCTGATACAGCTGCTGGCGCAGTCGGTGGAAAAAATCGACGAACCCAAGGAAATCGAGATCGGCCGCAACCTGGCCGCGGTGCTGCTGGGCGCCAAGCCCGCGCTCAAGGACCCGCGCACCCAGCGCTACGTGAACGAGCTGGGCCGCTGGCTGGCGCTGCACTCCAGCCGCCCCCACCTGCCCTGGCTGTTCGTGGTGCTGGACGACGGCGGCGTCAACGCCTTCGCGGCCCCCGGCGGCTTTGTGTTCGTCACCAAGGGCCTGCTGGACAAGACCCTCAGCGAAGCCGAACTCGCGGGTGTGCTGGCGCACGAGATCGTGCACATCGAGAAAAAGCACCACCTGCTGGCGCTGGCCAAGTCGGCCCGCGCCAGCCTGGCCACGCAGCTGGCCGCCAGCCAGGTGCGCAACCCCGTGGGCGGCGTGGTGGCCTCGCAACTGATGAACCTGGGCAAGAACCTCTACAGCAAGGGCCTGGACCGCAGCGACGAGTTCGAGGCCGACAGCCATGGCGTGTCCATCGCCACCCGCGCGGGGCTGGACCCCTTCGGCCTGCCCACGGTGCTGCAGACCCTGTCCACCGTGCGCCCGGACGATCCGGCCTACCTGCTGGCCCTGGCCACGCACCCGCCCACCACGCAGCGCCTGGCCTCGCTGCAGGCGGCCATGGGCCGGCGCTTTGACGACTACGCGACGGCGCGGCCGGTGGCGGTGAAACAGCGTGTGAGCCTGGCCAGCGCCACCCCCGCCAGCGCGGCGCCCGCCACGCCGGCACAGGCCAAACCCGCGGTACCGGCATCGCCTCCCGCCACCAAGGCACCCGCCAAGAAATCACCGTCCTGACCGCCCCTGGCGCGCCGCGCTACTTGGTCTCGAAGTTCGTGACCAGTTGCCAGTCGGGATCAAAAGGCCGCTGGCCCCAGTCGGCCACGCGTTCGGCGTACAGGCCATAGAGCCGCTTGGCGGGCTGCTCCCGCTGCAGCTGCGCCAGCAGCACCTGCGCCTGTGGCCAGTCCTGGCGACGACAGGCGTCCAGACAAAGGGACCAGGCCGCCAGTTCCGCCCCGTTCGCGGTGTCCTCGTCGAGCACGCCGTAGATGGTCACGGCCCGGTCCTTGCCCTTGACCCTGACGGTGTCCAACTCCTGCCAGGCAAAACCGTCGCCGGCCTGCTCGCGCGTGCTGTCGCTGACGACGATGTCGACGCCGTAGTGTTTGCCCAGCCCCTCCAGCCGCGAACCCAGGTTGACCGCGTCGCCGATCACGGTGTAGGAGCGGCGCAGGTCCGAGCCCATGTCGCCCACACACATGGTGCCGGTGTTCAGGCCCACCCCCATGCCGATGGCGGGCAGGCCCATGGCGCGGTGGCTGTCATTGACTTCGGTGACGGCGCGGCGCATGGCCAGCGCCGCCAGCACCGCCAGGCGCGCGTGGCCGGCCTCGGGCACCGGCGCGCCCCAGAAGGCCATCACGCAATCGCCCATGTATTTGTCGATGGTGCCGCGGCGCTGCCGGATCGCCTGGGTCAAGCGGCTGAACACCCGGTTGAGCAGCGCCTGCATGTCGGCGGCGGTCATGGTCTCGGACAGCTGCGTGAAACCCCGCATGTCGCTGAACATCACGGTCAGCTCGCGCTCCTCGGCGCGCATGCTGTAGCGCTCCGGCGCCTTCACCATCTCGTTCACCAGCTCGGGCGGCACGTAGCTGCCGAACAGCAGGGCCAGCTCGCGTTTGGCGCGGCTCTCGACGAAGTAGGCGTGGCTGGTGTGCAGCACGTAGGCCAGCACCACCATCAGCGCCGGCGTGGCCACCGGCAGCACCAGGCCGTGGGCGCCCCACAGCCACAGGTTCAGCGCCACCAGGGTCCCCACCAGCGCCGAGGCCAGCACGGCAGACCACCAGGCGCTCAGGCGCGGCAGGCCCACCAGCAGCAGCACGCCGCCGAGCAGCAGCACCGCCACCTCGTAGCCCACGGCGTAGTCGGGCTGGACCAGCGAATGCCCGTCCAGCCAGGCCGACAGCAGGTTGGCGTGGGTTTCCACCCCGGGGTAGGCCTCGCCCACCGGCGTGGCGCGCAGGTCCTGCAGGCCGGGCGCGGTGGTGCCCAGCAAGACGATCCTGTCGCGCAGCGCCTCGGGCGCAAGCCGCCCCTTGACCACGTCCGCGGCGGACAGGTAGGTGAAGGAGCCGCCCTGCGGGCCGCCCGGGCCCCGGAAGGGGATCAGCACCGCGGCCCGGCTGTCGACCGCGATCGACATGCGGCTGCCGCCCAGCTCCAGCCCCACGCCGGCCAGCACCGGCGCCGCGCCCTGGCCGCCGCTGCCCGGGGCCGGGATCGGCACCACGGTCGCGCCGCCCGAGACCGCGCGCATCAGCGCCAGTGCCAGCGACTCGTAGTAGCCGCCTTCGTGGCGCGCCAGCAGCGGCAGCGACCGCACGACACCGTCGCTGTCGGTCACCGGATTGAAAAAGCCGGCCTGCGGCGCGGCCTCGGCGAGCTTGGCGATGTTGCTGCCAAAGCCGTCCCACGCGGTGGCCTGGAAAGGCGCCTGCCCCTGGGCCTTCAGCCCGTCGTCGGTCAGCACCGGCGCCGGCAGGCGGCCCGAGCGCAGGGCGCCACGGTCCGCGGTGAAGTAATAGCCCAGCACCACCGGCCGCTCGCGCAGGGCGTCGGCAAAACGCTGGTCGTGGTCCAGCCGGCGGGCCAGCTCGGGCAGGCGGGCGAGAAAGCGCGGGTCATCGCGCAGCTCGCCCTGGGCCAGGGCCTTGAGCTGGCCCAGACCCGAGCGGTCGTCGGGCTCGGCGAAGACGATGTCCACGCCCAGCGCGGCCACCTGCTGCTCGTCGAACAGCCGGTCCACCAGTTGCGCCAGGTGGTTGCGCGACCAGGGCCAGTGGCCGATCTCGGCCAGGCTCTTTTCGTCGATGTCGAGGATGACGATGCGTTCGTCCAGCGTGCGTGGCATCAGGGCCAGCAGGCGGGCGTCAAAGGCCATGGCCTCCAGCCGCGTCAGCAGCTCCAGCCGCTGCACGCCGGTGGCGTGCATCAGGGCCAGCAGCAGCGGCAGCAGCACCGTCGCCAGACGCAGACCGAGCTTGAGCCAGTGCGCCATGCCGTGCCTTTCAACCCAGGGCGTGCTCCGGCGGGCGCACCGGGTCTTCGGCCAGTTGACCGGCGGTCAGGCGCAGGCGGCGGTCGCAGCGCGCGGCCAGGCTTTCGTCGTGGGTCACCAGCACAAAAGCCGTGCCCTGCGAACGCGCCAGCTCCAGCATCAGCTCGAACACGGCCGCCGCGCTGCCCCGGTCGAGGTTGCCCGTGGGCTCGTCGGCCAGCACACAGGCCGGGCGCGTGACCAGGGCGCGCGCGATCGCCACCCGCTGGCGTTCGCCACCCGACAGCTCGGCCGGCCGGTGCATCAGGCGCTCGGCCAGGCCCACCCGCGCCAGCATGGCCGCCGCCGTGCGGGCCGCGTCCTCGCGCGGCTGGCGGCGTATCCACAGCGGCATGGCCACGTTGTCGCGGGCGCTGAATTCGGGCAGCAGGTGGTGGAACTGGTAGACAAAACCCAGGTGGCGGTTGCGCAGCTCGCCCTGCTGCGCGGCACCGAGGCCGGCCAGGTTCTGGCCCAGCAGCTGCACCTCGCCCGCCGTGGGCGCGTCCAGCCCGCCCAGCAGGTGCAGCAGCGTGCTCTTGCCCGAGCCGGAGGCGCCAACGATGGCCAACGTCTCGCCGGCCCGCACCCGCAGGTCCACGCCCTTGAGCACGGTCACGTCGAGCCGGCCTTCGTGGAAACGTTTGGTCAGGCCTTGGGCCTGGAGCACGATTTCACTCATAGCGCAAGGCCTCGGCAGGGTTCACGCGGCTGGCCCGCCAGCTGGGGTACAGCGTGGCCACAAAGGCCAGCACCAGCGAAATCACCGCGATGGGCACGATGTCGGTCGACTGCGGGTCGCTGGGCATGCGGCTGATCAGGTAGATGTCCTGCGGCAGGAAGGTCGCGCCCAGCAGGCGTTCGAGCGCGGGCACCAGGGTGTCGATGTTGAAGGCCACCAGCAGGCCCAGGGCCAGGCCGCTGAGGGTGCCGATCACGCCCACCATGGCGCCCTGCACCACGAACACGCCCATGATGCTGCGCGGGCTGGCACCCAGGGTGCGCAGGATGGCGATGTCGGCGCGCTTGTCGGTCACGGTCATCACCAGCGTGCTCACCAGGTTGAAGGCGGCCACCGCCACGATCAGGGTGAGGATGATGAACATCATGCGTTTTTCGAGCTGCACGGCGGCGAACCAGGTGCGGTTCTGGCGCGTCCAGTCGCGCACCAGCAGGTCGCCGCTGAGCGAGCCGGCGATCTGCACCGCCACCTCGCGCGCCTTCTGCAGGTCCTGCAGCCTGACGCGCACGCCGGTGGGCCCTTCGAGGCGGAAGATGCGAGCGGCGTCGTCCTGGTGCAGCAGGGCCAGGCCGGAGTCGTATTCGAAGTGGCCGGAATCGAAGGTTCCCACCACCGTCATCTGCTTGATGCGCGGCACCACGCCGGCCGGTGTCACCTGGCCGCTGGGCGCGATCAGCGTGACCGTGTCGCCCTCGCGCACGCCCAGGCTGCGTGCCAGCTCACCGCCCAGCACGATGCCGAACTGCCCTGGCGCCAGGCGCGGCAGCACGGTGGCGGACAACTGCGCCGCCAGTTCGGTGACGCGGGGCTCCAGCGCCGGGTCGATGCCCCGCACGATGGCGCCCTTCATGTCCTCGCCGCGCGCGATCAGGCCCTGCGCGCCGATGAAGGGCGCGGCCCCCAGCACCTGCGGGTGGCGCTGGATCTCGGCCAGCGTGCGGGGCAGGTCGGGGATGGCCTCGCCGCTGGGGGTGAAGACCTCGATGTGGGACAACACGCCCAGCATGCGGTCGCGCACCTCCTTCTGAAAACCGTTCATCACGCTGAGCACGATGATGAGCGCGGCCACGCCCAGCGCAATGCCCAGCATGGACACGCCGGAGATGAAGGAGATGAAGCCATTGCGCCGCGTGGCGCGGCCGGCGCGGGTGTAGCGCCAGCCCAGGGACAGTTCGTAAGGGATTTGCATGGATCAGGTTCCGGCGGCGATTGTGGCATCCCGGACAATCACCGCCATGGCCCCACCGCATTCCTCGCATTTGCTGATTCCCGCCGCCCCCGCACCCGACGGCAGCGCCACCCCCCTGCCCCCGCACCTGCTGCGCCTGCTGCGCCACCTGGCGCCGGCCGGGCGCATCGAACCGGGCGAGGACAGCCCGGCCCTGCCGCACGAGCTGCTGCTTGCCCAGGTACATGGCCTGCCCTCGGAGGCAGGCTTCACGCCCTGGGCCGCCTTCGAGAGCGGCACGGTCGGTACTCCCTGTGCCTGGGTCCGGCCCTGCCACTGGCAGATCGGTGCCCAGCACGTGGCCTTGTCCGATCCCGACAGCCTGGCGCTGGACGCCGCGCAGTCGGAAGCCTTGATGAGGGCTGCCGCGCCCTACTTCGCCGAGGACGGCATCACGCTGGCCGCCCACGCGCCAGGCGCCTGGCTGGCCAGCGGCGAGGTGTTCCGCAAGCTGCGCACCGTGTCGCTGGACCGCGTCTGTGGCCGTGCCATCACGCCCGACATGCTGCAAGCCTCCACCGGCCACCACCCCGGCCTGCGCCGCCTGCAGAGCGAGATGCAGATGCTGTTCTACACCCACCCGGTCAGCGACGAACGCCAGGCCCAGGGCCGGCTGCCGGTCAACGCCTTCTGGATCACCGGCGCCGGCGTGCTGCCGCAGCCCGTGTCGCCCAGCGCCGACGTCACGGTGGACGCACGGCTGCTGCCCCCCACCCGCGCGGCCGATGCGGCCGGCCACGCCACCGCCTGGGCCGCCATCGACGCCGACATCGCGGCCCACTGGCTGCCCCGGGCCGAACGTGGCGAGGCACTGCGTCTCACCCTGGGCGGCGAACGCGCGGCCCAGACCTTCAACACCCCGGCGCCCTCGCTGATCCAGCGCCTGCGCCGTGCCCTGCGCGCGCCCGACACCACGTTTGTGACCACCCTATGAAACTCATCACCCGCGACGTGCCCCCGCGCGCCGCCTGGGCGCTGGAGCAGGCCGGCATCCACCCGCTGCTGGCCCGCCTGTACGCCGCCCGGGGCGTGCGTGGCCCGGACGAACTCGACGACACCCTGGCCCGCCTGCTGCCGCCCGACCGGATGAAGGGCACGCAGGACGCCGCCCGCCTGCTGGCCGACGCCATGGCGGCGAACCAGCGCATCTGCATCGTGGCCGACTACGACTGCGACGGCGCCACCGCCTGCGCCGTGGGCGTGCGTGGCCTGCGCCTGCTGGGCGCGCCCATGGGCTTTGCCAACGTGGCCTACCTGGTGCCCGACCGTGTCAACGACGGCTACGGCCTCACGCCCAGCATCGCCCAGCGCGTCCAGGCCAGCGGCGCCGACCTGCTGGTCACGGTGGACAACGGCATCGCCAGCCTGGACGGCGTGCGCGCCGCGCGTGACCTGGGCCTGTCCGTGCTGGTGACCGACCACCACCTGCCCGCCGTGGTGAATGGCCAGCCGGTGGTGCCCGACGACTGCGTCATCGTCAACCCCAACCAGCCCGGCTGCCCCTTCGAGAGCAAATCCATCGCTGGCGTGGGCGTGATGTTCTACGTGCTGCTGGCGCTGCGGGCCGAGCTGCGCGCGCGGGGTGTGTTCACCCCGGCCACCCAGCCGAAAATCGATACCTTGCTGCCCCTCGTGGCCCTGGGCACGGTGGCCGACGTGGTCAAGCTGGACCCGCACAACCGCCGCCTCGTGTCGCAAGGCTTGAAGCGCGTGCGCGCCGGCGCCCTGCCCGTCGGCATGGCGGCCCTGTTCGCGGTGGCCACGCGCCGGCCGCAGGTGGCCACGGCCTTCGACTTCGGTTTTGCCCTCGGCCCGCGCCTGAACGCCGCTGGCCGCCTGGCCGACATGACCCTGGGCATCGAATGCCTGATCACCGACGACGCCGCGCGGGCCGACGAGCTGGCGCGCACGCTGGACGGCATCAACCGCGAGCGCAAGGCGATCGAGGGCGACATGCGCGAGCAGGCCCTGCTGCTGGCCGAACAGCTGTTCGACGAGGACGAGGCACCGCCGCCGGCCGTGACCGTGTTCGACCCCGACTTCCACGAGGGCGTGGTGGGCATCGTGGCCTCCCGCCTCAAAGACAAGCTGCACCGCCCCACCTTCGTGTTCGCCGCCAGCGCGGCGGCGGGCAAATCGCACGAACTCAAGGGCTCGGGCCGCTCCATCCCCGGGTTTCACCTGCGCGACGCGCTGGACCTGGTGGCCAAGCGCCACCCCGGCGTGCTGCTGCGCTTCGGCGGCCATGCCATGGCGGCGGGCTGCACGATCAGCGAGGACGGCCTGGACGCCTTCGAACAAGGCCTGGCCCAGGTGGCCAGCGAATGGCTGGACGCCGAAACCCTGTTGCGCCGGCTGGAGACCGACGGCCCGCTGGACCCGCAGTACCGCCGCGCCGAGGTGGTGGACACCTTGCACGCCGAGGTCTGGGGCCAGGGCTTCGCGCCGCCGGTGTTCTGCGAGGAGGTGGAGGTGCTGTCGCAGCGCATCGTGGGCGAAAAGCACCTGGCGCTCAAGCTGCGCCACCAGGGCGCGCCGGTCGATGGCATCTGGTTCGGCCACGACCAGCCGCTGCCGGCCCGCGTCAAGCTGGCCTTCCGCCTCGACGCCGACGAGTGGCAGGGCCAGAAGCGGGTGCGTTTCCTGGTGGAGGCCGCGGAACTGTGATCTACGCGCCGGACGTGCCCGATGGGGTGTTGGTCTCGTATGCCGACGACAAACTGCTGGTGCTGGACAAACCCGCCGGCCTGCTGTGTGTGCCCGGGCGCGGGCCGGACAAGGCCGACTGCCTGAGCGCGCGCGCCCAGGCCCTCTACCCCGACGCGCTGGTGGTGCACCGGCTGGACATGGGCACGTCGGGCCTGGTGGTGATGGCGCGTGGTGCCGAGGCCCAGCGCGGCTTGAGCGCCGCCTTCGCCGAACGCCGGGTGCACAAGCGCTACGAGGCGCTGGTGGCCGGCGTGCCCGACGGCACGGGCGCCGACGCCACCGGCTGGAACGACATCCACCTGCCATTGATCGTGGACTGGCCCAACCGCCCCAGGAGCAAGGTGGACTTCGCGCTGGGCAAACCCAGCCACACGCGCTGGCGGCAGCTGGCCGTGCAGGACGTGGCGGGCCTGGGGCCGTGCGCCCGGCTGGCGCTGGAGCCGGTCACTGGCCGTTCGCACCAGTTGCGGGTGCACCTGGTGGCGCTGGGACACCCCATCCTGGGCGATGAGCTGTACGCCGAGGGTGCCGCGCTGGCCGCCGCGCCACGCCTGCTGCTGCACGCCTGCGCCATCGACCTGCCCCACCCGACCAGCGGGCGGCGCCTGGCCTTCGGCTCGGCGCCGCCATTCTGAATCACAGCAGCTCGCTGACCACGCGGTTGCGGCCCTCGCGCTTGGCGCGGTACAGGCATTTGTCGGCCGTACGCACCGCGTCATCGGCGTCCTGGTGCGCGAGCTGCACCTCGCTGACGCCCACGCTCACGGTGACGGTGCCGACCGGCGCCACCGGATGGGCTTCGGCCGCGGCGCGCACCTTGTGGGCGACCGCCACCGCGGCCTCCAGCGAGGTGTCGGGCAGGAGGGCCAGGAACTCCTCGCCACCGGTGCGGCCGATGAAGTCGCTGGCACGCAGGGACGCACGCACCACCCTGGCCACCTGCCGCAGCACCTCGTCGCCCACCGCATGGCCATGGGTGTCGTTGACACGCTTGAAATGGTCCACGTCCAGCACCATCAGGCTGTAGGGCCGACCGGTGCGGACGAAGCGCACGAACTCCTGTGACAGGCGCTCGTCCGAGGCCAGCCGGTTGGGCAGGCCGGTCAGCGCGTCGTGGCGCGCCAGTTGCTCCAGGGCGGCGTTGCTGCGGGCCAGCTCGGCCGTGCGCTCGGCCACCTTGTGCTCCAGATGCAGGTTGTTCTCCTCCAGCGCGTTCTTGCGGGCGATCAGGGTCGCGGCCATGTCCTTGAGCGCGGCCGACAGCCGCCGGATCTCGGCGCTGGCGCCACGCGCGCCGAGTTCGACACCCGTTTCTCCGTCCTGGATGCGCCGCGCCTGCACGGTCAGCTGTTCCAGCGGCAGGCTGATGACACGCGCCCCCCACCAGGCCAGTCCCAGGAACAGCAGCGTGGCGGCGGCGGCGGCCAGCAGCAGCACCTGCTGCAGGGCATGCAGTTCGGCCAGCGCCGCGTGCAAGGGCTGGCGCACCACCACCCGCCAGCCCAGCGGCGTGCCGCCCGGCACCTCGGGCACGGCCACGCTCACGCTCACGTAGGGCGAGCCCTCGCTCCAGCTGTTGATGAGCTGCGGCGGCCCCGGCCGTAGATCGGCCGGCACCTGGTCGCCCCCCTGAGGCTGGTCGGGGAAGCTGATGTGCCCACGGTAGTCGACCAGGAACACGTCGATCTGCTGGCGCGCGCTCTTGCGCGGCACGATGGTGCCCACCACTTCGGCGGCCCAGCGCCAGTGCACATGAGCGGCCAGCACACCCGGCGCCTGCCCGTCGACCGCCTTCAACGGCACGGCCACATCGATGAAATACAAGGGATCGGCACCGGGCGGCGCCAGCAGCGACTGCAGCAGCTTGGCCTCGTGGCGGTCCCCCAGATAGGGGCCACGCTGGCCCATGCTGAACCACGGACGCTGCGACACCGACTGCCCGACCAAAAGCCCCCCGGTCGCCACCCGCACCACGCCCTGCGCATCGGCCACGCCGATCCAGGCGTAGGTGGGATGGGCCTCCTGCAGCTCCGCCAGGGTCTGGGCGTCGATGGGCCGCGCCCAGACATCGGCGGCCTGCAGCGGCATGCGCGCCAGCAGCCCGATCTCGCGCAGGCGTTCGCCGAGGTTGACCGACACCGTGGACGCCACGGACTCGGCCAGACTCTGCAGGGCCTGCTCACGGTCGCGCATCACCTGCTGGCCATAGACGTGACCGATGTAGAGGTAGATCGGAAAACCCACCAGCAAGGCCAGCGTGACGATGGCCACCACCAGGCGGTTCCTGAAGGCGTCAGGGAACCACTTAATTGTTAAAAATTTTCCAGATTGGGCCACTTGCCTATCGTATCCTTGGCCGTACGTCCCCAACATCGCCACGCTCATCCGGCGCCGATCGCCACGCCGACCACCGACCCGCCCATGCCCTGTCGCTCCGCCCTGCTCCGAGTCGCCACAGCGCTGTCCCTGGCCCTGGCCCTGTGCGTGGCTGCCTCGGCACAGGCACAGGCGCGCGTGGTGCGGGTCGGCGTCTACCACAACCCGCCCAAGATCATGGCCGGCGAAGGCGGTCAGCCCAGTGGCATCCTGGGCGATGTGCTGCGCGAGATGGCGCAGGCCGAGGGCTGGACCCTCGAACCCGTGGCCTGCGAGTGGGAGGCCTGCCTGGCCGGCCTCAACAACGGCCGCATCGACCTGATGCCCGACGTCGCCCGCACCGATGCCCGCCTGCGCCTGTTCGACTTCCACCAGGTGCCGGCGCTGCACAGCTGGTCGCAGCTGTACCGCCGGGAAGGCGTGATCGCCGAGTCCATGCTGGACCTGCAGGGCAAACGGCTGGCGGTACTGGAAGGCTCCAGCCAGCAAGAGTACCTGCAGACCCTCCTGGCCGGCTTCGGACTCAACACCCGTTTTGTCACGGCCCCCAGTTTCGACGCCGCCTTTGGCCTGGTGGCGGCGGGCCAGGCCGACGTGGTGGCCAGCAACCACCACTTCGGCGACCTCGCCGCGCAACGCTTCAAGCTGCACGACACCCCACTGATCTTCCAACCATCGCGCCTGTTCTACGCCACCGGCAAGGGCCTCAACCCGGAGCTGCTGGCGGCCATCGACCGCCGCCTCGGTCCCTGGCAGGCCGACCCAGCGTCAACCTATTTCCAGATCCTCAAGCACTGGGGGGCGCCGCTCAATGGCTCGCGCATCCCGGCGGTGCTCTGGTGGAGCCTGGGCGCGGTGGCCGCGGCGCTGCTGCTGGCGTTGGCCTTCGTGGCCCTGCTCAAGCGCGAGGTCGGGCGGCGCACCCGTGAACTGCGCGCCAGCGAGGACAAGCTGGCCACCATCCTCAACAGCGTGGATGCCTACATCTACATCAAGGACACCGAGCTGCGCTACCTGTACGCCAACCGCCAGGTGTGCGAACTGTTCGGCCAGGCGCTGCCGGACGTGGTGGGCAAGGGCGACAGCGCCTTTTTCGACGCGACCACCACGCTGCAGCTTCGCGCGGTCGACCAGCAGGTGCTCGACAGCGGGGACCGCCTGGTCGAGGAGGAAACCAACCGCACCCACGAAGGCGAGGTGCGCACCTACCTGTCGGTGAAGATGCCGCTGCGCAACACCGAAGGCCACATCTACGCGCTGTGTGGCATCTCCACCGACATCACCGACCAGCGCCAGTTCGCCCAGGAAATCCACCAGCTCGCCTACTACGACCCGCTGACCCACCTGGCCAACCGGCGCCAGATGATCGAGCGGCTGCAGCAGTTGCTGGACGACGCCACCACCGGCCACCACCAGCACGCGCTGCTGCTGGTCAACATCGACAACTTCAAGCACCTCAACGACCTGCACGGCCACCGCGTGGGCGACCTCCTGCTGCAGCAGGTCGCGCAGCGCCTCAACGCCTGCGCCCGCGCCGGCGATCTGGTGGCGCGGCTGGGCAGCGACGAGTTCGCCATCCTCATGAGCGGGCTGGGCACCCAGCCCGCGGTGGCCACGCGCCAGGTCGAGCAGGCCGCCACCAAGCTGCTGCAGACCGTGGGCGAGATCCCGTTCGAGCTGGGCAGCCTGAGCCACCGCGTCTCGGCCAGCATCGGCGTGGCCATGCTCAACCAACCTCAGACCACGGTGGACGCGGTGCTCAAGCACGCCGACATGGCCCTGGCCCAGGCCAAGTCCGGCGGCCGCAACGGCGTGCGCTTCTTCCGCTCCGACATGGAGGTGGTGGCGGCGGCCCGCGCCGCGCTGGAAGCCGACCTGCGCGATGGCATGGCCAAGGGCCAGTTTCTGCTGCACTACCAGCCCCAGGTGGACGAGCGTGGCCAGATGTTCGGCGTCGAGGCCCTGGTGCGCTGGCAGCACCCCACGCGCGGGCTGGTGCCTCCGGGCAGCTTCATCGGCCTGGCCGAGGTCTCGGGCCTGATCGAACCGCTGGGCCTGTGGATACTGCGCACCGCCTGCCAGCAGCTCCATGTCTGGAGCAGCGTGTCCGGGCGCGAGCACCTTTGCGTGGCGGTCAACATCAGCGCGCGCCAGCTGCACCATCCGGATTTCGTGCGCCAGGTCACCGACATCCTGCAGGAAACCGGTGCCCGCCCCGACCGCCTGGAGCTGGAGCTGACCGAGAGCCAGCTGGTGGAGGACATGAGCGGCGCCACCGCCAAGATGCAGGCCCTCAAGGCCCTCGGCGTGCGTCTGTCGCTCGACGACTTCGGCACCGGCTACTCGTCGCTCAACTACCTCAAGCGCCTGCCGCTGCACCAGCTCAAGATCGACCAGAGCTTCGTGCGCGACCTGCTGCTGGATGCCAACGACCTGTCCATCGTCAAGGCGGTGGTCGACATGGGCCGCAACCTCAACCTGTCGGTCCTGGCCGAAGGGGTGGAGACCACGGCCCAGCGCGACATGCTGCTGCAGGCGGGCTGCCACCTGTTCCAGGGTTACCTCTTCGGCCGTCCGGTCCCGGTGGAGCAGCTGCCCGCCCCCTGATTTCAACCCACTTGCCGCACGGAAACCCCATGAGCACCGCCCTGATTCTTGTCGCCTTGCTGGTGGCCATCGTCGCGATCTATCTGTGGAAGCGGCCATCGGCGCCACCAGCCCCCGCCCCGCGGGACCACGGCGCGCCGCCCGCTCCCCCGGCGGCGCGCGCGGCGGCGCAGCAGCGCATCGTCGACAACCCGCTGGCGCCGCAGCCGCTCGCGGCGACCAGCCCACCTGTGGTGCCCGAACGGCCCTTGCCCACGCTGCTGGCGGATTTCCAACTGACCTCGGCCGACACCCTGCCGCCCGCGCAGCGGGAGGCACTGCAAGCCGAGCTGCGCCGCATCCCGCGTCCGCCGCGTTCGCTGCACCGGCTGATCTCGCCCGAGTTCATCGCGTCCGCCTCGTCCAGCGAGATGAGCGAGCTGGTGCTGGGCGAGCCGGTGATCGCCGCCAAGGTGCTGTCGACCGTGAACTCGCCGCTCTACGGCCTGCAGAAGACCGTCACGAGCATCGGCCAGGCGATCACCTTTCTGGGCATGAACACGGTGCGTGGCATCAGCCTGCAGTACATGCTGGACGAGTCCTTCAAGGCCGACAACGCCGACACCCGGCGCGCGTTCGAACAGCTCTGGACGGCCAGCGCCCTGGCCAGCGAACTGTGCACCCGGCTGGCCAAGCAGTTGCCGCTGTCCGAGGCCGGTGCCCTGGTGACCCAGGTCGTGCTGTCCTTTGTGGGCCACATGGCGGTGGCCGCGCTGGCGCAAGGCCGGGGGCGCCCAGAGATGACCGACCTGTCGCTGGACCTGCCCCAGCGCTACCGGGCGCAGCAGGCCACCCTGGGGCTGTGCGCGCCCGAAATCGGACGCCTGTTGATGCGGGAGTGGGAGCTGCCGTCCAGCATCGTCGAGGGCGTGGGCCAGATCGAACAGGTGCTGATGGCGCCGGTATCGCAGGCCCGGGACGCCGCCGAAGCCCCCCGTCAGGCCGTGGCCTACCTCTGCGCCCGCCTCGGCGAGCGCATGGCCTGCGGCGGACTCGACACGCTGGCCGGCATCGACCTGGCGCAGGACGAGCGCGCCGAGCTGCACCACCTGCAGGGCTACCTGCGCTCACCCCGGCTGGCCACGCTGGGCAGCCTGCTGACCACGCCGGACAACGTCGCCAGCGTGTCGGCCTTCCTGGCCTCGCGCACGCAGGCGACCTGAGCCGCGTTCAGGCCACGGCGCGCAGGTCGGCCTCGGCGTCTGACAACAACACCGCGCCATACCCACGCGCCCGGGGCACCGCGCCGGCCACGCCCATGCGCACCGGGCCCAGCGAGGCCACGGCCGCGGCCACACGGTGGCCGGCCGCCAGCGCACCTTCGTAAGGCGTGTCGGGCAACAGCACCGCCACCCGCTGCGGCCCCAGGCAGGCCACCAGGTCGGTGGTGCGTTTCATCTCGGCGGCCACGGCATGGGTCACGTCACGCAGCAAGTCGGCCTCGTTGTTGGTGGACGCGTCGCCCCAGTCGAGCAGCAGCAGCGACAGCGGTGACTCGTTGCGGAAACCGCGCGCGGCCTCCTCCTCCAGCCGGTTCTCGAACAGGCGCGGGTTGGCGGCCTTGAGGTCTTCGTCGTAGTGGCCCTGGCGGGCCAGCTGCTCCTGCAGGGCCTGGGCGCTCGCGGCCACGGCATCGGCCGCGGCCAGCGCGGCGTCGCGTGCCCGCGCATGCGACGACAACTCCATGTAGAGGCGCCCCACCAGGTTGAGCAGGGCGCGCTGGCCTTGTTCGGACACGCCGGGCTCGTCCTCGTAGGCATCGCCCGCGGCCCGCCCGGCCTGCACCTGACGCAGCTGGCGGACCATGGACGGATCCACGCCCAGGACGTGCAGGCCGATCCACGACACCAGGAAACCCATCAGCCGCCCGTGCAGGTCGATCTGGGTCTCGCGACCGTTCCACATCTCGCGCAGGTTGATGATGAACTGTTCGTGCTGGCGCCGGTGCTTGACCTGGTGGCGCTCGTCGATGCCGGCTTCGCGCATCAGCGTCTCTTCGGCGGTGAACTGCGCCCGCGCGTAGTTCATGAGCCGGTCAAAGGCGCGGCGCAACGCGGCGTCGCGGTCCTCGTGGCCGACACCGGCATGGAACAGGGTGTCGTGCAAGCGGTTGAAGACATCGATCAGCGCGCGGTGCTGCTCGTCGAGTTCGGGCAGGCCGGTGCTGAAGTGGTGGTCCCAGACGAACAATTGCATGGCGGGCGGTCTCCTCGTGGCGGGGCCACGCGGCAGGCGCTGCGCGGCGGTCACTGCGCATAATACGCGCCCCTGCCGACGCCTCGGACGCTCAGGCCAGGGCCGCGATCCACTGCGTGGCGCCGCGCAGCTTGACCGCCAGGTCCTTGGCCAGGTTTTCCAGCAGCAGGATCTTGGCCTGCGGCGCCTGCTGCGCCAGGCGCTCCAGGTCGTTCACCCGCAGCACCCGGCAGCGCACGTCGTTGTCGGCCACCACCGAGGCGGTGCGTTGCGTCTGGCCCAGCAGGGTCATCTCGCCAAACTCCATGCCCGGCCCCAGCGACGAGATGCGCTGGTGTCCGCCGTCGTCCAGCGGCACCAGGATGCTGACGCGGCCGGTCTCGATGAAGAAAATGCGGCCATCGCCGGCCTCGCCGGCCTTGAGGATGGAGTCGCCGGCGGTGTAGCTTTCGGTGCTCATGTGGGTGTCCATGAGACGCAGCAAGTCGTCGCTGAAGCCCCGCAGCAGCGGCGACTCGGCCAGCGGCACCGCCAGCTCCTCGGTCGCGCCCAGGCCTTGCAACAGGCGGTTTTCACACCATTCCACCGCCAGGTCGTTGTCCTCGAAGACCAGGAAACCGCGGTCCAGGTTGCGCGCCGCCTTGGCCAGCGGCTGCAGGATGGCGGCGCGCCGGTGCACCCGCGAGCACACCACCGGCTTGCCATCGGCCGCCAGCGCGCGACGGACCTCGTGCAGCATCTGCGCCGCGCTCTCGGCCAGGCCCGAGACCTGGTTCATGTCGAGGATGAAGCAGTCGGTGTCGCCGGCCATGCCCAGCATGCAGCGGATGACGTATTCGACGCCATCGACCCCCAGCATGCCGTGCAACGACAGGTACTTGATGCGGTGGGCATGGTCGATCAGGTGCTGGCGCGCCGGCCCCGCCGGCTTGCGGCGCGAGGACGCATCGGCCCCGGTGTAGACCCGGCCCAGAGCCTGGCGCGGGTCGCGCGCCTGCTGAAACATGTGCAGGCCAAAATCGCGCGACAGGTGGCGGCAGGCCTCGATGCCACGCACGCTGTTGCCCTTGGCGTCCAGGCGCGGCGAGAAGATGGCGATGCCGAAGCGCCCCGGCACCACGGCGATCACGCCCCCGCCGACCCCGCTCTTGGCCGGCATGCCCACCTCGTAAAGCCAGCTGCCGGCGAAGTCGTACATGCCGCAGGTGGCCATGACGCTGAGCACCTGGCCCACGTGTTCGGTCGGCAGCGCGCGCCGCCCCGTCAGGGGGTGCACGCCGCCGTTGGCGAGGGTGGCGGCCATGTAGGCCAGATCGCGGCAGCTCACCTGGATCGCGCACTGGCGGAAGTAGTTTTCCAGCGAGTCCATGGGCTCGCCTTCGACGATGCCGAAGTTCTTGAGCATCCAGGCGATGGCACGGTTGCGGTGGCCGGTGGCGCTCTCGGAACGGTAGACCGACTCATCGACCGTGACGGGGTGGCCGACGAAGGTCGCGATCGAGGACTCGATGCGCTCCCACTGCGCCTCGGTGGTGCGCCCGGCCACCAGACTGGTGGTGGCGATCGCACCAGCATTGATCATGGGGTTGAGCGGCGCACCAGTTCGGGGATGCAGGCTGATGGAATTGAAGGCGTCGCCGCTGGGCTCCACCCCCACCTTCTCGGCCATGTTCTCCTGCCCGCGGTCGGCCAGCGCCATGCCGTAGACAAAGGGCTTGGAGATGGACTGGATGGTGAACAGCTGGTCGGCATCCCCCACGGTGTAGGCCACGCCGTCCATGGTGACGATGCTGATGCCCAGCCAGGCCGGGTCGGCCTTGGTCAGTTCCGGGATGTAGCTCGCCAGCTCGCCGCTGGTGACATCGCTCAGGCGGGCATGCAAGGCCTGCAGGTAGTGGTCGATGGGGGACAACATGGCACTCCGGACAGGTGACGAGGACACAGGGGCCGCGATCGGCTGCCGTGTCCTTCGCAAGTCGCGTACCCGCTCAGAGACTGGGCGTGGGCAGGTCCGGCACGGCGCGGCGGGCCTGCGTGCCGGCCGCCGCCAGCGCGGCGGCCAGGGGTGGCACCGCGCTGGCGGGGTCGCTGCCCAGCGCGCGCACCACACACACGCCGCTGGCGCCGGCCTGTGCGGCTTGTGTCACCTGCCCGGCCGCCAGGATGCCGCCGATGGCCACCACCGGGCAGCCCGCCCGGGCGGACCACCAGGCCAGGTTGTCCAGGCCCTGCGGTCGCCAGGGCATGGCCTTGGTCAGCGTGGGCCAGACCGGGCCACAGGCCAGGTAGTCGGGCGCCAGGGCGCGGGCCCGCGCCAGTTCCCACAGGCTGTGCGAACTCACGCCCAAGCGCAGGCCGCTGGCGCGCAGCGCGGCGCGTCCGTCCTCGCCCAGGGCCAGCAGGTCCTCCTGCCCCAGGTGCACGCCGGGCGCGCCCAGGCGGTGGGCCAGGGCCCAGTGGTCGTTGACGTAAAGGCGTGCGCCCACCCGCGCGCACGCGGCCACCGCCTCGGCGATCGCCTGCGCGAGCGCCTGCCGCCAGGCCGGCGTGGGCACCTCGGGCGTCTTGATGCGCAACTGCAGCGTGCGCACGCCGGCCGCCAGGGCGGCCCGCAGCTGCGCGCTGCTGTCGGCGATGGCGTACAGGCCCAGCGGCTGGGCTTCGGGCCGGGCCGACGTGCCGTGGAACACGGGCTCGACCCCCCAGGACAGCAGCGGCACCTCGGTGTGCGCCGCAAAACCCGGCGCCGCCCGCACCGGCCCCGCGCCCTGCCCGGCCGCCCGCCCCAGGCGCAGCGCGTGTTCGGTGGCCATCTTGGCCAGCACCAGCGCGTCGGCCGCCACAAAGCCGCGTGCCAGTGCGGCGGCGGCGGCCGTGGCGAAAGTGCAGCCGGTGCCGTGCTGGTGAGGCGTGTCGACGCGGCCGCCCGACAGCCAGCCGCTGGCGTGGGGCGTGGCCATCCAGTCGATCGCGCGCTGCCCGTCGAGCGGGTGGTCGCCGCCGGTGATGCACACCGCCTGCGTGCCCAGGGCCTGCAAGGCCTGCGCCTGGGCCGGCACATCCAGGCCGGACGCCGCCGGACCCAGCAGGCGCGTGGCCTCGCGGCGGTTGGGCGTGACGAGGGTGGCGCGCGGCAGCAAGCATTCGCGGTAGGCGTCCAGCACGGCGGCGTCGGCAAAGGGCGCGCCGGTGCTGGCGCCCAGCACCGGGTCCACCACCAGGGTCAGCGGCGCCCGCTCGCGCAGGCGGTCCACCCAGCGCGCCACGCAGCGCACCTGGTCCACGCCACCGAGCAGGCCGGTCTTGAGGGCCAGCGGTGGCATGTCCGATGCCAGGGCGGCAAACTGCGCGTCCAGCAAGTCCACCGGCAGGGCCTCAACGCGTGTGACGGCCAGCGAGTTCTGCGCCGTCACCGCCGCCACCACCGGGCACAGGTGCACACCCAGGGCATCGGCGGCGCGCTGGTCCGCGCTGAGGCCGGCGCCACCGCCGCTGTCGGTACCGGCCACGCTCCAGATCACGGGGGGTTGTTGCATCACGCCCCCAGCAGGAAAGGATCACCGGCCACCGGCGTGCTGGGCACGGCGCAGTCCTGGCGCGCCATCACGCCGCTGCGCCGCGCCTGGCGGCCGGCGCGCACGGCATCGCGGAAGGCACCGGCCATGCCCACGGGGTCGCCCGCGTGGGCCACGGCGGAGTTGAGCAGCACGGCGTCAAAGCCCATCTCCAGCGCCTGTGCCGCGTGCGAGGGCGCGCCCAGCCCGGCGTCGATGATGAGCACGGTGTCGGGCAGGCGCTCACGCAGGGTGCGCAGGGCGGTGGGGTTGATCAGGCCCTGGCCGGAACCGATGGGCGCGCCCCAGGGCATGAGCAGGGGGCAGCCGGCGTCGAGCAGGCGGCGCGCGCTGACGAGGTCGTCGGTGCAGTAGGGAAAGACCACAAAGCCGTCGGCCACCAGCTGGCGCGCGGCCACCAGCAGCTCGAAGGGATCGGGCTGCAGCGTGTGTTCGTCGCCCACCACCTCCAGCTTGACCCAGGGGGTGCCGAACAGCTCGCGCGCCATGTGGGCCAGGGTGATGGCCTCGCGCGCGCTGCGGCAGCCGGCGGTGTTGGGCAGCAGGCGCGCACCGCGCTCGGCCAGCACCGGGCGCAGCAGTTCGACAAAGCCGTTGTCGCCGCCGGCCGCGAGCTGGCGGCGCAGGCCCACGGTGACGATCTGCGTGCCCGAGGCGCGCACGGCGTCGCACAGCACCCGTGGCGAGGGATAGCCGGCGGTGCCGAGCAGGAAGCGGCTCTGGAGCACGGTGTCCTGGACGCGCCAGGTGTCGTTGTGGATGTCGTTGTTGACGTCGTCGGTGTGATTCGGGGTATCGGTCATGGTCAGCCTCCTACGATGGCCTGGAACAGCAGCACGGCATCGCCCGCGCGCAATGCCTGATCGCGGGCCGGGCGTGGCACGAAGACGCCGTTGACGGCGGTGGCCACGGCCTCGGGTGTGTGGCCCAGGGCCGCCACGAGGTCGGCCAGGGTGGTGTCGGGCGCGACCGCGTGCGGCCGGCCATCGAGTTGGATGGACAGGGTGTCGTTCATGGGCAGAGTTCTCCGAGGCCGGCCTCGCGCAGGGCCTGCTCCACCAGCGCGGGCGCCAGCAGCCAGCCGTGGCGGAACAGGCCGTTGATGCGCAGCCGCCGGCCGTGGTGCTCGATGCGGGGTGCGTGGTCGGCGTAGGCCGGGCGCAGGTTCACGTCCAGCCGCAGGATGCGGGCCTCGGCCAGCGCCGGCACCACGCTGTGGGCGGCGGCCATCAGTTCGACCGCGCTCTTGAGCGACACCGGCGAGCGGTCCTCGCTTTCGATCTCGCTGGCGCCCAGCACCACCACGTCGTCCGGGCGCGGCACCAGGTAGACGCGGTGGCGCGGGTGCAGCAGGCGCAGCGGGCGGCGCAGGCCCACGCCGGGCGCGTGCAGCCACACGGTTTCGCCGCGCACGCCACGCACCGGCGCCTGGGGCCGGGCGCCGCAGCCACGCACATCGAGAACGTGCTCGAAGGCCATGGCCTCGCCGGCCTGGTCCACCAGCACGCCCTGCTCGTGGACCTCGGCGATGTGGCGGCCCCAGTGCCAGCCCACGCCGGGTGCGCCGTCCACCAGGGCCAGCAGCGTGGCGACCGGGTCGATCTGGCCCTCGCCCGGCAGGTGCCAGGCGTGGGCGGGGCCGTGCACCGCCGGCTCCAGAGCCCTCAGGGCCGCCGCGTCCAGCGGCTGGGGTGCATCCTGGCCATCGGGCGCGCGCCAGGCGGGCGAGCGCCGGGCTTGGGCCAGGCGATCCAGCACGCGCTGGGCGGCGCCCAGGTCCTGCCGGTGCGCGAGCAGCAGGCTGCCCTGTTCGCGCAGCATGGGCGTCCGTGGCAGGGCCGCGGTGATGGCGCGCCACAAGCCGATGGAGCGCCAACCCAGCGCGGCCAGCGCGGGCTCGGCGTTGTCGAGTTCGGCCAGCGGGCTGAGCATGCCGGCGGCCGAGAAGCCGGCGCACTGGGCGTCGCCAGCGGGTGTCGGCCCGTCGGCGTGGAAACGCGGCCCGGGCCCGGCGGCGGGATCGAACACCTCGACACGGTGCCCCAGGGCGTGCAGGCGCCAGGCCAGCAGCCGGCCGAGCAGGCCGGCGCCGGCGATACCGATGTGCGCCATGGCTCAGGCCGGGCGGATGGGCACGTAGAGCTGCGCGCCGCCGGCGCGGAACTCGGCCGACTTGGCGGCCATGCCACGCGCGGCCTCGTCGTCCACGGCACCCTGTCCGCCCTGCGCGGCGGCGAACTCGCGCACGTCCTGGCTGATCTTCATGGAGCAGAACTTGGGGCCACACATGGAGCAGAAGTGGGCCTCCTTGCTCGAATCCTTGGGCAGGGTCTCGTCGTGGAAATCGCGTGCGGTGTCGGGGTCCAGGCCGAGGTTGAACTGGTCCTGCCAGCGGAATTCGAAGCGCGCCTTGCTCAGCGCTTCGTCGCGTGCGCTGGCGCCGGGGAAGCCCTTGGCCACGTCGGCTGCGTGGGCCGCGATCTTGTAGGCGATCAGGCCCTGCTTGACGTCGTCGCGGTCGGGCAGACCCAGGTGTTCCTTGGGTGTCACGTAGCACAGCATGGCCGTGCCCATCCAACCGATCATGGCCGCGCCGATGGCGCTGGCGATGTGGTCGTAGCCTGGCGCCACATCGATGGTCAGCGGGCCCAGGGTGTAGAACGGCGCCTCGTGGCAGTGCTTCAACTGCTCGTCCATGTTGGCCTGGATCAGGTGCATGGGCACGTGGCCCGGGCCTTCGATCATGGTCTGCACGTCGTGCTTCCAGGCCACCTGGGTCAGCTCGCCCAGTGTGCGCAGCTCGGCGAACTGGGCCTCGTCGTTGGCGTCGGCACCGCTGCCGGGGCGCAGGCCGTCCCCGAGCGAGAAGCTCACGTCGTAGGCCTTCATGATCTCGCAGATCTCCTCGAAATGGGTGTAGAGGAAACTTTCCCGGTGGTGGGCGATGCACCACTTGGCCATGATGGAGCCGCCGCGCGAGACGATGCCGGTGCGCCGGTTGGCCGTGAGGTGGATGAAGGGCAGGCGCAGGCCGGCGTGGATGGTGAAGTAGTCCACGCCCTGCTCGGCCTGTTCGATCAGGGTGTCGCGGTAGATGGCCCAGGTGAGGTCCTCGGCCACGCCGCCCACCTTCTCCAGCGCCTGGTAGATGGGCACGGTGCCGATGGGCACGGGCGAGTTGCGCACGATCCAGTCGCGGGTGGTGTGGATGTGTTTGCCGGTGGACAGGTCCATCACGTTGTCGGCGCCCCAGCGGATGGCCCAGACGAGTTTTTCGACCTCCTCCTCGATGCTGGAGGTGACGGCGGAGTTGCCGATGTTGGCGTTGACCTTGACGCGGAAGTTGCGCCCGATGGCCATGGGCTCCAGCTCGGTGTGGTTGATGTTGGCCGGGATGATGGCGCGGCCGCGCGCCACCTCGTCGCGCACGAACTCGGGCGTGATCAGCGCCGGGATCTGCGCGCCCATGGGGTTGCCACGCAGGCGCTGCTGGCGGGCGGCGTCGCCTTCGTATTCGCGCATCCATTCGCGCCGGCCGTTTTCGCGCAGGGCCACGAACTCCATCTCGGGCGTGACGATGCCACGGCGGGCGTAGTGCATCTGTGTGACGTTGGCGCCGGCCTTCGCGCGCCGTGGCGTGCGCTGCAGCGCGGCGGCCTCGGCGCGCAGTTGCGCCATGGCGTCGCCGTCGCGCTCGGCGTGGCGGGCGCCGTCGTCCAGCAGCTGGCGCAGTCGGCCTTCGTAGGACTCGGTGTCGCCGCGCTCCCGCACCCAGGCGCCGCGCAGGTCGGGCAGGCCACGGCGCACGTCGATGTCGGCCGAGGGATCGGTGTAGGGCCCGGAGGTGTCGTAGAGCGAGACCACCTCGCCGTTGGTCAGCGCCACGTCGCGCACGGGCACGCGCAGGTCGGGCCGGCTGCCGGTGAGGGCGGATTTGGTGGAAGCGGGAAAGGGCGCGCGGCTGAGCGAGAGCAGGCGGGCAAAACGGTCGACGGCGAGGTCGGCAGGACGGTCGGGGGCATTCATGTGGGGCACTCCATTGGGTTCAAGGAATGCTCCGCAATCGTCCCCGGCCGGGCACGTGCGCACGCACGTCACCGTTCAGAAACTGCAGCTCTTCTTACGCCGGTACTAACCGGATCAAGTTCGCGGTTCTGGCGATCGTGGTTCGCCATCTCAGCACGCCATTACGTGCACCCCGGAGCGAGACGGATCATAGCGTGTGTTGTGTCCAGACAAAAAAACACCCCGCGCGGCACCGGGCCGCCGGGGGGTATTTTCGCCAGAGGGCGGGCGTTTTCAGATCAGCGGCACGCCGGTCTTGCTCTGGATGAACTCGCGCGTCACGCCCTCGGCCAGTTCCACCAGCTTCAGGCCTTCGGGGGTCACGTCCATCACACCGAGGTCGGTGATGATGCGGTCGACCACGCCCACGCCGGTCAGCGGCAGGGTGCACTCGGGCAGGATCTTCATGTCCTCGCTGCCATCCTTTTTCTTGGCCACGTGCTCCATCAGCACGATCACGCGCTTGACACCGGCCACCAGGTCCATGGCGCCGCCCATGCCCTTGATCATCTTGCCGGGGATCATCCAGTTGGCCAGGTCGCCGCGGGCGTTGACCTGCATGGCGCCCAGGATGGACAGGTTGATCTTGCCACCTCGGATCATGGCGAAGGACTGGTCCGAGCCGAAGATGGACGAGCCCTTGATGGTGGTCACGGTCTGCTTGCCGGCGTTGATCAGGTCGGCGTCGACCTCGTCTTCGTACGGGAAGGGGCCGATGCCCAGCATGCCGTTCTCGCTTTGCAGCCAGACCTCGATGTGGTCGGGCACGTGGTTGGCCACCAGCGTGGGGATGCCGATGCCGAGATTGACGTAGAAGCCGTCTTGCAGTTCGCTGGCCGCGCGGGCGGCCATCTGGTCTTGGGTCCAGGGCATGGTGGTCTCCTTATTTGCGGTCGCGGGTGGTGCGCTTTTCGATGCGCTTCTCGGGCGTGGCATTGAGCACGATGCGGTGCACGTAGATGCCGGGCAGGTGGATGTCGTCGGGCGCCAACTCGCCGGTGGCGACGATGCGCTCGACCTCGACGATGCAGATCTTGCCGGCGGTGGCCGCAGCCGGGTTGAAGTTGCGCGCCGTCATGTTGAAGCGCAGGTTGCCAGAGCGGTCGGCCACGTCGGCCTTGATCAGCGACACATCGGGCACCAGCGAGCGCTCCATCACATAGGTCTCGCCGTCGAACTCGCGCAGTTCCTTGCCTTCGGCCACCAGGGTGCCCACACCGGTCTTGGTGAAGAAGGCCGGGATGCCGGCGCCACCGGCGCGCAGCTTCTCGGCCAGCGTGCCCTGGGGCGTGAATTCGAGCTCCAGTTCACCTGACAGGTACTGGCGCTCGAACTCCTTGTTCTCGCCCACGTAGCTGGAGATCATCTTCTTGATCTGGCGCGTCTGCAGCAGCTTGCCCAGGCCGAAGTCGTCGATGCCGGCGTTGTTGGAAATCGCGGTCAGGTTCTGCACGCCGCTGTCGCGCAGCGCGTCGATCAGCGCCTCGGGGATGCCACACAGGCCAAAGCCGCCCACGGCCAGCAGCTGGCCATCGGCCACCACGCCTTTGAGCGCTTCGGCCGCGCTGGGGTAAATCTTGTTCATGCCACCTGTCTCCAGTCAGAAAAATGAAGGGGGAATTTCGCGAACCGTTACGATACTACGTATTCACATACGTAGTATTTCGTAATGTCCAACCCGGGTACCGCCCATGCCTCCAGCGGCATCGACTACCAGCTCGCCTTCGATCTCGCGCCGGTCGGCCTGGTGCTGTCGCGCCACCGCACCATGGTGGACTGCAACCGCGCGGTGTGCGAAATGTTCGGCGCCAGCCGCGAGCAGCTGGTGGGCCAGAGCTTTCAGATTCTCTACCCCAGCGCCGACGAATACCAGCGCACCGGCGAACGCATCGCGCCCATCATGAACGCCAAGGGCCACTACGCCGACGACCGGCTCATGAAGCGCCTCGACGGACCGCTCAAGGGCGAGACCTTCTGGTGCCACGTGACCGGTCGCTCGCTGGACCGCCACGACCCGCACGCCGCCGGCATCTGGAGCTTCGAGGACCTGAGCGCGCGGCGCACCGTCAAGGCCGACCTGACCGCCCGCGAGCGCGAGGTGGCCGCGCTGGTGATGCAGGGCATGACGGCCAAAGAGATCGGCAAGGTCCTGGCCATCAGCCACCGCACGGTGGAGATCTACCGCGCGCGGCTGATGCGCAAGTACCGCGCCAGCGGTACCGCCGACCTGGTGCAGCGCCTGCTCAGCGGCGGCTGAGCCTGTTCCATGTCTTTTTGGCGTCGCGCAAGTGCTTTTTCGGGATGGGCTGCCAGGCGCAAAACGCAGGCGGGCCGGTGGCCCGCCGAGGCTTTGCAACGCCGCAGACCACCCGAAAAAGCACTTGCCCTTCGGGTTGGGACGAAATCGGGCGATTTGCCCACCCATCCCCTTGCATGGGCATGAGCCCATGCGGCGGGCCTGTGCGGTCAACTCATCCCGATTGCGTCACAACGCGATCTCCAAAAAGACATGGAACAGGCTCTGAGCCGCATCAGAAGCTTTCCCAGTCCTTGTCACCACCCGTCGGGGCGGCCACGGCACGCACCGGCGCGGCGATCGCCGGCTGCACGCGGGCCTTGGGCGCCGGCATGGCCGGCTGCTTGGGGATCGCCTTGGGTGCGGGCTTGGACGCAGGCTTGGTTGCGGTGGGGGGCGTGGGCCTGCGCGCCACCGTGGCGTGTGAAATGGTGGGGGCTGCGCCTTCGTTGCCCAGCCGGAACACCGACACCACCTGCGCCAGACTCTGTGCCTGCTCGCGCATGCTGTCGGCGGCGGCGGCGCTCTGCTCCACCAGCGCCGAATTCTGCTGCGTCATCTGGTCGAGCTGGGCGACCGCCTGATTCACCTCGGCGATGCCCTGGCTTTGTTCGGCCGAGGCGCTGTGGATCTCGGCGATGATGTCGCTGACCCGGTTGACCGAGCTGACGATCTCGTCCATGGTCTGGCCGGCCTCGGCCACCAGGCGGGTCCCGCTGTCCACCTTCTCCACCGACGCACTGATCAGTTGCTTGATCTCCTTGGCCGCCGCCGCCGAACGGCCGGCCAGGCTGCGCACCTCGGAGGCCACCACCGCGAAGCCACGCCCCTGCTCGCCGGCGCGGGCGGCTTCCACCGCGGCGTTGAGCGCCAGGATGTTGGTCTGGAAAGCGATGCCGTCGATGACACCGATGATGTCGTTGATCTGGCGGCTGCTGGCGTTGATCTCGCCCATGGTGCTGACCACCTGCGCCACCACCTGCCCGCCGCGCTGCGCCACCTCCGCCGCCGAGGAGACGAGCTGGTTGGCGGTCTGGGCGCTGCCCGAGGTCTGCTGCAGCGTGCTGGTCAGTTCCTCCATCGACGAGGCGGTCTCCTCCAGGTTGCTGGCGGTCTGCTCGGTGCGCTGCGACAGGTCGTTGTTGCCCTGCGCGATCTCGCTGGACGCGGTGGCGATGCTGTCGGTGGAGGTCCGGACCTCGGCCACCAGGCGGCGCAGGGAGACCACCATCTGGTGCAGGCCGTCCATGACGCTGCCCGGCTGGGTGGGCGGCAGGTGCACGCCCAGGTTGCCCTGGGCCACCTCGGACATGGCGGCGTAGGCCACGTCTGGTTCGCCGCCGATCTGCCGGATGACCGAGCGCGAGATGACCAGGCCAATGCCCCCCAGGATCAGCAGCGCCACCAGCAGCAGGATGGCGTCCTTGACGACCTGCTGGCGGATCTGCTGGTCCAGGTCGTCGGTGTACAGGCCGGAGCCCACCATCCAGTTCCAGCCGTCCACCTTGAGGATGTACTGCAGCTTGGGCACCGCCACCGTGCTGCCGGGACGGGGAAAGTTGGTGGGCACGAAGGCCTGGCCGTCGCGGCTGTTCTTCATGCCGTCCATGAGCGCGACGATGATGTCCACCCCAGCTGCGTCCTTGACCTTGCCGATCATGTTCTGGCCGTTCCATTCGCGGCGGATGGGGTGCATCACGCCCATGCCGTCCAGCGTCCAGACGTAGAAATACTCGGTCTTGCCATCGGCCCCGCCGTAGCGCGCCAGGCCCACCGCCTCGGCCGCGGCCTTCTGCGCATCGGCCTGCGACATCTCGCCCTTGGCCGCCTTGGCCTGGTAGCCCATCACGATGCCATGCGCGGCCTGCACCGCCGTCACCAGCTGCTGCCGCCGTGCATCGGTGATCTGCTGACGCGACTGCAACGCGGCCGTCACGGCCATCACCAGCACCGCCACCACGGCAGCGGCCACCAGCAAGCCGATCTTGGACTTGAAACTCAGGCGATTGAGCATGTTGTTCTCCTCTTGTCTCCTCGGGGTTGGCGATCCTACGCCAGAAGAACGCTCAATCTAACAATTTTTACCAATTGAGAGATATCGATCCAATCAGTTTTCGCAAACGTCCACCGTCGGATCAGAGCCTGGGAGTTTTTGACCGTGCTCGAAAGGCACGTCACAACGCGTCGGATCGAGGCGCAAAGCGCAGCCATAGCTCGGGCCATGGCGAGCATTTGCAACGATGAGCCGGCGTGTTTTGGCCTGCAGGGCGGGCATGGACGAAAGACTCTCAGGCTTTCAGCTGCCGTCCACCACCTCGGCCGCGCTGCGGAAGGCCTCGACCGCCGTCGGCACGCCGCAGTAGATGCTGGCGTGCAGCAGCACTTCCTGGATTTCCTCGGGCGTGGCACCGTTGTTGAGCGCGCCACGCACATGGCCCTTGAGCTCGTGCTGCTTGCCCAGGGCGGTCAACATGGCCACGGTGATCAGGCTGCGGGTCTTGAGGTCCAGCCCGGGCCGCTGCCACACGTCGCCCCAGGCGTTGTGGGTGATGTAGTCCTGCATGGGCCGGGTGAAAGCGGTGGCGCCGCCAAAGGCCCTGGCCACGAAATCCTCGCCCATCACACGCTTGCGCATGGCCAGGCCTCGGTCGTATTGGTCGTTGTTCATGACATGCCCCGTGAGTGAAAAACCCAAGGATAAACTTGGCCGCAAACCACACGGAGACACCCATGAGCCAGACCCCACGCTTCCCGCTGCCCGACCTCAACAGCCTGCCCGAGGACATCCGCGCCAAGGTCCTGGAGGTGCAGGAGAAGGCGGGCTTCGTGCCCAATGTGTTCCTGGCGCTGGCGCGCCGACCGGCCGAGTGGCGGGCCTTCTTCGCCTACCACGACGCGCTGATGCTCAAGGAGGATTCGGGCCTGAGCAAGGGTGAGCGCGAGATGATCGTCACCACCACCAGCGCGGCCAACCACTGCCTGTACTGCGTGGTCGCGCACGGCGCCATCCTGCGCATCTATGAGAAGAAGCCGCTGGTGGCCGACCAGGTGGCGGTGAATTACCTCAAGGCCGACATCCCACCGCGCCAGCGCGCCATGCTGGACTTCGCGATGAAGGTCTGCCTGGCGTCCCACGAGATCGACGACGCCGACTTCGAGGCCCTGCACGCGCATGGTTTCTCGGACGAGGACGCCTGGGACATCGCGGCCATCACCGCCTTCTTCGGCCTGAGCAACCGCATGGCCAGCTTCAGCGGCATGATGCCGAATCCGGAGTTCTATCTGATGGGGCGGGTGCCGAAAGCGAAGTGAATTGCGCTGTTCGTTGGCGGGAATCACCTCGCCCGAGGACATGGGGTGCCTGG
>NZ_JASATI010000029.1:0-59551 GCF_038440225.1 Hydrogenophaga sp. OTU3427
CCGCGAGCTGGTCTTCTAACAGCTCGCGGCATTCCCAGAGCAAGCGCCCGATGAGCGTGCTTTTGCCGTCGTCCACGCTGCCGCAGGTGATGAAGCGCAGCGTGTCCTGATCCGCCTGGCGCGCGATCCAGTCGGCGGTGCTGGCGGCCTCGCCGGTTTGCCGGCGGTAGGCGTCGGTGGCTTGGGGCCGGCCTTTGCCGGCGCGTGTGGGCTGGGGTGGGCGGGCCATCAGAAGTAGCCCTCCTGCTTCTTCTTTTCCATGCTGCCTGCGCTGTCGGTGTCGATCTTGCGGCCCTGGCGCTCGGACTGGCGGGCGTGTATGAGTTCGAGCAGGATGTCGTCCACCGTCCGTGCCTCGGACGCGACCGCCCCCGTCAAGGGGTAGCAGCCCAGGGTGCGAAAACGCACCTGCTGCACGTGGATGTCCTCGCCGGGCGACAGGCGACAACGCCCGTCATCGACCAGCATCGTGATGTCGGGCCGCACCACCACCGGGCGCGGTTGGGCAAAGTAGAGCGGCACCACCGGAATCTGCTCGTGGTGGATGTACTGCCAGACGTCCAGCTCCGTCCAGTTGGACAGCGGAAACACCCGGATGCTTTCACCGGGCCGCTTGCGGGCGTTGTAGAGGTTCCACAGCTCCGGGCGCTGGTGCTTGGGGTCCCAGCCATGGGTGGCGCTGCGGAACGAGAAGATGCGCTCCTTGGCGCGGGACTTCTCTTCGTCGCGCCGGGCGCCGCCAAACACCACATCGAACCGGTGCTGGTCCAGCGCCTGCTTCAGGCCTTCCGTTTTGGTGATGTCGGTGTGCAGCGCCGAGCCGTGGTCGAAGGGGTTGATGTCCTTCGCGATCGCCTCCGGGTTCACGTGCGTCAGCAGCCGCATGCCGCTGCGCTCCACCATGAAATCGCGGAACAGGTACATCTCCTGGAACTTCCAGCGCGTGTCCACGTGCAGCAGCGGAAACGGCGGCTTGCCCGGGTAGAAGGCCTTCTGCGCCAGGTGCAGCATGACACCGCTGTCCTTGCCGACGGAATAAAGCATGACGGGGTTCTGCGCCTCGGCCACCGCCTCGCGAATGATGTGCATGCTTTCGGCTTCGAGCCGCCGCAGGTGGGGCGACAGTGGCGAACGTTGCCCCTGCTGGGCCGCCACCTGGGCGCGCAGGGTGTCGGGCGTCGGCAGGTAGGCCTGGGGCATCAGCGACACGCCCGGCGTGGGCGCTGCCGCGCGCAGATGGCGCACCAGCTCGCCATGGGGAAACACCGCGATGCCCTTGCCCACGTGGGCTTGCAGCCGCCGCAGGGCCGAGGGCAAGGCGGCGGCGGTGTCTGCCGCGGGCAGCGGCACCCAGCAGCGGCCCCCACGCGCGTCGTTGGCGTGCAGGCAGGGCTGGCCCGAGGGCAGGGCGGCCAGCTGCGCGAACAACACCCGTTCACGCGCCTGGCGGGCGCGGGCCACGGCCCAGTCCAGCACCAGCCGGTTGGGCGCGCGGCCCAGCTCGTCGCGCAGGCTGTCCACGCTCAGTGCCGTGGGCAGCAGGTGCAGCGCCTGCAGGCGCCGCTCGGCCGTGCGTCTGGTGTCCGCCTGGCCCAGGCTGTTGAGGTGGGCGTAGGCGGACTCGGTGCTCCAGACCTGATCCGAGTCCAGGCCCAGCAGGGAGGCATCTCTCATGGTTGTCGCAATCTGTCGACGATGATCGATTGTGGTGCTTGCATTGTAAAAAATCTACAAAAACCACATTGATTTCGTTTCAGATGTTTTTTGCGACAGTTGCCGCCCTGCCCCAGGGCCTAAGCCGGCGTGGCCACGTGCACCCAGTCCACGATCCCGCTGCTGGGGTGGAAGTCCGGCACCAGGCGCTCCAGCATCGCCCGCACGGCCACCACGTCGTGATCGGTCAAATGCCCTTGGAGCAGGGCGAGCTGCGGTGCCAGCGATGCCCACGGCATGTGGTCCTCGTGCGCCTTCATGATGCGCGGGTGGGCGGTGGGTTGGGGGTTGTTGCCGATCAGCAGCTCCTCGAACAGCTTTTCACCTGGGCGCAGGCCGGTGAACCGCAGCTCGATGTCGCCGTCGGCATGTTGTTCGTCCCTCACCTTCAGGCCGGACAGCTCCACCATCCGGCGGGCCAGGTCGAGGATGCGAACCGGCTCGCCCATGTCGAGCACGAACACGTCGCCTCCCCTCGCCAGGGCGGCGGCCTGTATCACCAGCTGCGAGGCCTCCTCGATGGTCATGAAGTAGCGGGTGATGTCCGGGTGGGTGACGGTGACCGGGCCACCGGCGTGGATCTGCCGGCGGAACAGGGGCACGACCGAGCCCGATGAGCCCAGCACGTTGCCAAACCGGACCATGCAGAAGCAGGTGTCCGGGTGGGTGGCGGCCATGGCCTGCAGCACCATTTCCGCCAGGCGCTTGCTGGCGCCCATGGTGTTGGTGGGGCGCACCGCCTTGTCGGTGCTGATGAGCACGAAGTTGCGCACGCCGTGCCGGGCGGCCGCGTCGGCGCAGGTCCAGGTGCCCCAGACGTTGTTCTGCACGCCTTCCACCGGGTTGTGCTCGACCAGGGGGACGTGTTTGTAGGCGGCCGCGTGGTAGACCGTGTGGGGCCGCCAGGTGGCCATGATGGTCGACATGCGCGCCGGGTCCTGCGCCGAGGCCAGCAGCGGCACCAGGGTCACGCGGCGCGCCGGGTCCACGCTGGCCTGGGCCTGCTCCAGCTCGTCGCAGATCTGGTACAGCGCGTACTCGCTCAGTTCGGTGAGCAGCAGGTGGCTGGGCCCGGCGCGCAGAATCTGGCGGCACAGCTCGCTGCCGATGGAGCCGCCGGCGCCGGTGACCAGCACCACCTTGCCGGTGATGTGGCGCCGGAGCAGGTCGTCGTCCGGCGTCACTGGCGGGCGTCCCAGCAGGTCTTCGATGTCCAGCTCCCGGATGTCGCTGAAGGTGACCCGGCCCGACACCAGGTCGGCCACGCCCGGCAGGGTGCGCACCCGCAGCGGGTACTGGCGCAGCTGCTCCAGGATCTGGATGCGCCGCTGCCGGCTGGCGGACGGCATGGCCAGCAGCACATCGGTCAGGCCCAGCTTGGGCACCAGTGTCGCCAGCTGGGCGGGGCTGTAGACCGGCCGTCCATCCAGGCTTTGTCCGTGCAGGCGTTCGTCGTCGTCCAGGAAACCCAGCAACTGCTGCGCGCTGTCGTTGCCCAGGGCCGCCGCCAGTTGCTGGCCGGCGCGGCCGGCGCCGTAGATCAGCACGTGTGGGCCCTTGGCCTGCCGCAGGGCCTGCCGGTACAAGCCGCCCAGCCAGTAGCGCCCCAGGGTGCGCAGGCCGCCCGCGGCCAACAGCAGCAACATGGGCTGGATGATGCCAATGGAGCGCGGCACGTCGCGCAGGCCGATGACGGTGAACACCAGGCCAAAGCCCAGCGCATACAGCGCCATGGCCTGGATCACCGCCCGCATCGCGTTCCATCCGGCGTAGCGGAACACCGCGCGGTACAGCCCGTGGCGCACGAACAGCGGGATGGCCAGCAGTACCGACGCCCCCACCGGCCACCAGTAACGGCCTTCCAGCGTCACCCACGACTCCAGGCGCAGGCACAAGGCCAGCCAGACGGTGACCACACACAGCACGGAGTCCAGCAGCACGGCGATGCCCCGCTTGGTGACGCGGGGCAGGCTCAGGGTCCATTGCTGAAGGGGCGTGCGTGGCAAGGGCGTGGTTCGCTGTGGGCTTGGACGTACCGATTATGGGTTCGTGGATTGACACA
Source organism: Hydrogenophaga sp. OTU3427 (assembly GCF_038440225.1). Classification (NCBI taxonomy): domain Bacteria; kingdom Pseudomonadati; phylum Pseudomonadota; class Betaproteobacteria; order Burkholderiales; family Comamonadaceae; genus Hydrogenophaga; species Hydrogenophaga sp. OTU3427. The sequence continues at coordinate 3,776 of NZ_JASATI010000029.1, forward strand.
TTTTGAGGTTTTCGGCCTCAGTGGCTCACGCCCTCTCGCCGCAGCACCTTGCGTGCCGTCAGCCAGATGATGCGCAGGTCCAGCGCCAGGCCGCGCTGCCGCAGGTAGGCCACGTCCAGCGCCACCTTCTGGTCCAGCGGCAGCTCGTCGCGTCCGTTGACCTGGGCCCAGCCGGTGAGGCCGGGGACCAGTGCGTGCACGCCGTGCCGGGTGCGCAGCTCGATCAGGTCGTGCTGGTTGAACAGCGCCGGGCGTGGCCCCACGAGGCTCATGTCGCCCTTGATGATGCTCCACAGCTGGGGCAGCTCGTCGAGGCTGCTTTTCCTCAGGAAGGACCCGATGGGCGTGAGGTAGGCGGTCGGCTCTTTGAGCAGGTGGGTGGCCACCTCCGGCGTGTCCACCCGCATGCTCCTGAACTTGGGCATGCTGAAGATGTGGTTGTGCCGCCCGACCCGGTCGCTCCAGTACAGCGCGGGCCCCCGGGAGGTGAGGCGCACCGCCACCGCCACCAGCGCGATCACCGGCAGCAGCAGCAGCGCGGCCGGCAGCACCAGCAGCAGGTCCATGGCGCGCTTCATGGGGCCAACTCCCGGACCACCTGCCGCAAGCCGTCGTCCACCGACACCGGTGGGCGCCAGCCGGTGATGTGCTGTGTGGCGCTCATGTCCACCTGCAGACTGCCCAGCAGGCGCAGCGCGAGCGCGCGACGGCCCAGCAAGGCCGCGCCCCAGGCCAGGCTCGCGGGCGGCACGGGCAGCAGCCGGGCGGGCCGGTGCATCGCCTGGCCCAGCCGGGTCAGCAGTGCTGCGGTGGACAGGTCCTCGCCATCGCTGACCAGAAAGTGGTGTCCCGGGGCTTGGGGGTGCTGGGTGCACAGCACGAGAAAGTCCACCAGGTTGTCGAGCGCCACCAGACTGCGGCGGTTCTGGGTCACGCCGCCCAGGGGCAGCGGCATGCCGCGCCGAAGCCAGCCCACCAGGGCGCCAAAGTTGGCCCGCACCCCCGGGCCGTACACCAGGGGCGGACGCACCACCACCCATGCCATGCCGGTGTCGGCGGCCACCTGCCGCAGGCCGTCTTCCGCCTCCTGCTTGGAGCGCGCATACGCGTCCTGCGGGGCGGCGGTGTCCTGGGCGGTGAAGGGCCGGCCGGGTGCCGTCGATTCGCCCAGGACCTTGACCGAGCTGACCAACACCATGCGGTGCACGCCCGCCGCGGCCGCCTGCCTGGCCAGGTTCACCGTGCCGGCCACGTTGACCTCGCGGAACGCGGACAAGGCGTCGTCCGCCGTCTCATGCATCACGTGCACCCGCGCCGCCGTGTGCACCAGCACCGACACGCCGTCCAACGCGCGTGCCCAGTCGGTGCTGGCGTGGATGTCCCCCACGGCCACTGGCTGCACGGCGCAGCGCCAGGGATCACCCCCCGCGCCGGGCAGCGCTCGCACGCAGGCGGTGACGTCGTGCCCGTCGCGGGCGAGGCGGCGCACCAGGGCCGAGCCGACAAAACCGTTGGCGCCCGTGACGGCCGCCCTCATGGCTGCTGCGCCTCGTGCAGCAAGCCGCGGTACACGGCCAGGTGCTGGGCCACCACGCGGTTCACATCAAAGGCCTGCTCCGCCAGCACGCGGCCGGCGGCGCCCATGCGCGCACAGCGATCCCGGTCCCGCAACAGAGTGTGTATGGCTTCGGCCAGCGCCGCGGCATTTTTCGACGGCACCAGCAGGCCGGTCACGCCGGGTGTGATGGCATCGCGGCAGCCGGGCACGTCGGTGGTGACCACGGGCCGGCCCGCCGCCGCCGCCTCGATCAGCACCTTGGGCAGGCCTTCGCGATAGGACGGCAGCACCACCACCGTGGCCTGGGCCAGCACCGCCGGCATGTCGTCGCGTTGGCCCCACAGCTCCACCACGCCTTCGGCCTGCCAGCGCTCCAGTTCTGCACGGGCCAGGCTGGCCGGGTTGTCGGCGTCCGTGTCGCCCACCAGCACAAACCGGGGCGCCAGTTGGTCTGTCGGGACCTGGCGCCGCAGCGCCCGTGCCGCGTCCACAAACTCCCGCACGCCCTTGTCGGACAGCAGCCTTGCCGCGAGCATCACCACGGGCGGGCCTTCCGGCAGCGGGCTGGGCTGGAAGGCATCCAGCGACACGCCGGAGCCCCGGATCAGCACCGACGACACGTCGGCCAGCCCGGCCAGTTGGCTCACGGTCTGGCGGTCGTTCTCGTTCTGAAAGATCACCTTGCTGTTCGGGTGCCCCAGCGCCAGGCGGTACAGCAGGCGAATGGCCACGCGGCGGGCGGCGGCGCGCCAGCCCCGGGCCAGGAACACGAAGCCCAGCCCCGAAATGGCCGCCACCATGGCCGGAACCCGGGCCAACCGCGCCGCGATGCCGCCCAGCAGCACCGGCTGGATGGTCACCAGGTGCACGATGTCGGGCCGGGTGCGCCGCATCACCGCCAGCATGTCCCGGAACGCGCGCACGGCCGATCCCAGGCCGCTGCTGCCGCGCTGCAGCTGGATGGGATGCACCACCAGACCCTGGGCCACCAGCTCGTCGTGGCCATGGGTCAGGGTGGTGGCGATGTGGACCTCGTAGCCTTGCGCCAGCGCCTGCCTGGCGATCGGCAGCCGGTGGGACAGGAAAAACCAGTCCACGTTGACGACGAACAGCAGTCGGGGTTTGGCCATGTCAAGCCTGCTCCGCCAGCCAGGCCTGGAACATCAGGATGTCCCACAGCAGGTAAGCCCAGTTGCGTTGGCCACTCTGGTGCTCGGCCCATTTGGCACGCACGCGGTCGGGCTGAAAAAAGCCTTCGTTGTGCAGGCGGGTGGCGTTCAGCAGATCTTCCGCCCATGCGCGCAGCGGACCCCGCAGCCAGCTGTCGATGGGCACGCCAAAGCCCATCTTGGGTCGGTCGATCATCACCTGCGGCACATGCCGGTACAACACCTGGCGCAACACCCATTTGCCCACCCCCTCGCGCAGCTTGAGGCCCATGGGCAAGCCCCAGGCGAATTCGACCACGCGGTGGTCGAGGAAAGGCACACGTGTCTCCAGGCCCACCGCCATGGCGGCACGGTCCACCTTGGTCAGTATGTCGTCGGGCAGGTAGGTCACCATGTCCAGGGCCATCATCCGCTCCACCGGGTCCAGGCCATGCAGGTCTGGGGCGTTGCCGGCCAGGCGTGTGGAGGGCTCGTGGCTGTGCAACACCACCGAGGTGGGATCGGCCCAGTGCGACGCCAGGCCCAGGTACAGCGCATCGATGGAGCCGCTGCCCAGCACGCTCGCGCCCTTGTGCAGCTTGTCACCCAGGCGGCCGCCAAAACGGTTCGGCGCCAGCCGCTGGCCCAGCGTGTTCCAGGTGTGTGGCGACAGGGCGGTGATACCGCTGGCGGCCAGCCGCCGCAGGGGCGCCGGGACGACCGACAGCCGCTTCCAAATGCCTGCGGCCGTGAGGTAGCGCGTGTAGCCGCCGAACAGCTCGTCCCCCGCGTCGCCGGACAAGGACACCGTCACGTGCTGGCGTGCCAGCTGCGAGACCAGGAAGGTCGGTATCTGCGACGAGTCGGCAAACGGCTCGTCGTACATGGCTGGCAAGCGGGGAATGACATCCATCGCCTGCTGCGGTGTGACATACAGCTCGGTGTGGTCGGTGCCCAGGTGCCGGGCCACGGCCTTGGCGTGCTCGGCTTCGTTGTAGCCCGGCACATCGAAGCCGATGGAAAAGGTGCGCACGGGCCGTGTCGACTGGGCCTGCATCAACGCCACCACGGTGGACGAATCGATGCCCCCCGACAGGAAGGCCCCCAGCGGCACGTCGGCCACCATCTGCTGGCCGACGGCCGACATCAGCAAGGCTTCCAGACCAGCCACGGCCTCGGTGGGGGAGGCGGGCAACACGCGATGGGCAGCCGCATGCACAGCCATGTCGGTGGCCGACCAATACGTCTGGGGGCTCGCATCACGCTGTTGCAGCGACACGGTCAGCGTCGACGCCGGAGGCAGCTTGTGTATGCCCTCGTAGATGGTGTAGGGCGCGGGAATGTAGTTGTGGCGCAGGTACAGGGCCAGCGCGTCGCGGCGGATGGGTGCGGCGAAGGCCGGGTGCCGGCGCAGCGCCTTCAGCTCCGACCCGAACACCAGCACCGACCCTGCGCCCGTGCCTCGCCAGCCGTAGTACAGCGGCTTCTCGCCCATGCGGTCGCGCGCCAGTGTCAACTCACGCCGTTCGCGGTCCCACAGCGCGATGGCAAACATGCCCACGCAGCGCGTCAACGTGTCGCGCAGCCCCCAGGCCTCCATGGCGGCCAGCAGGGTTTCGGTGTCGGAGTAGCCCCGCCAGGCCGGTGCCCGCCCGGCATCGGCAAGCTGCCGGCGCAGCGCCAGGTGGTTGTAGATTTCACCGTTGTAGGCCAGCTGGTAACGCCCCGACGCTGAAGCCATGGGCTGGTGGCCTGCGGGCGACAGGTCGACGATGGACAGGCGGCGGTGCGACAAACCGATGCCGGCCTCCGGCTCCCACCACACCCCGCCATCGTCAGGCCCCCGGTGCGAGATGGCGCTGCCCATGGCCTGCAGCACGGCGGGTCCATGCTCCACAGGCAAGGCGCTCAAGAAACCGGCGAATCCGCACATCGCTTACCTGCTCTCCGTTGTGACGTTGGCGGCCGAGGCCGTGGCGAGTATGTCCTCGTAAAACTGCTCATACTGCCGCGTCACGCCATGGATATCGAAGTGCGTCAGCACACGGTCCCTGGCCCGGGCACCCAACGCCGCCCTGGCAGAAGGCGCCAACTCCAGCATGCGTTGTATGCCGGCGGCCAGCTGGGCCGGTGTGTTGTCGGTGACCACAAGGCCGGTATCGCCCACGATGTAGGCGGAGTCACCCACATCCGTGGTCACGACAGGCACACCACAGGCCATGGCCTCGCCCAACACGTTGGGGAAGGCCTCCCCATAGGTCGACGCTGAAACCAAAACGTCCAGCACGTTCATTAGCGCTGGCACGTTAGCCCAGTTACCCAGCATATGCATGTGGTGTTCTAGACCAGCAGCTTTGATCTTCTCTAACAAGATCGTATTGGTCGTTTCCACGCCTGTGCCTGCCATGACAAATTGTGTTTCAGGCCTAGATGCGATGACTATCGCCGCTGCATCGATAAAGCCGTAATGGTTCTTTTGCGGGTGGTACCGTCCAATCAGCCCGATAACCGGAGATTCGGTGCGGATGACCAGCGTATTGCGCAGTTCGAGTCTGGCGACCACGTCCGGCCGAAACAGCGTGAGGTCAAAGCCGTTTGGGATCACCTGCATCTTGTGTGCTGCGTAGCCAAGCTGCACGTGAATAGTAGTGGCCGCTTCAGAGCAGCACAGTATCCGCGTTGGCAACCAGCGAGACAGCCTTGCGCACAGCCACACCACCATGCGGGTGGAGCGGCTGGTGGTCTGGGGCCCCAGGTCGCTGTTGCGTATGCACCAGCCTACTGCGCGAACACCCGCCATCCGCGCCGCGAGACCGCCCACCAGATCCGCGTGGTACATCCAGGTGTGCACCACATCCGGACGCAGGACTTTGAGCATGCGAATCAGCCGGCCGATATGCCACAAGGCCAACACCGACCTTCTCATGTTGATCGATTGCACCGGCACGTTCAGGGCGGCAATGCGTTGGGCCATGTCGCCCAGCGGCGCCAGCGCGATCACGTGGGGTTCGAAACGGCTGCGGTCTAGATGCGTCAGCACCTTGAGCAGCATCATCTCGGCGCCGCCAGTGCCCAGTCCTGTGATGATGAAAGCGATACGTGTCAAAGTTTCTCCATGACCTCTTCGGTCTGCCGAACCAGTTCCGCGATACTGAACAAGGACTCAACGCGTGCGCGGGCAGATGCTCCTCTCGCGTGACGCAAATCGGTTGGTTGGTCGATCATCGTCCGCAGCGCTGAAGCAAGTTCCGGCGCGTTTTTTGGGGGGACCATAATGCCGGTCTCACCAACTATTAAAGTTGAGTCGCCGACTTTGGTAGCGACACAGGGAATTCCACACGACATAGCTTCCGCAATGACGTTCGAAAAACCTTCGCTGCTGGACGAAGACACCAAAATGTCCAGAGAGTTATAGACTGGCGGCATATTATCTTGAGCTGAAAGCCAGACTATTCTGCCGTTCAGGCCGCGATCGTTGGCATCACGCTTCAACTGACTGGTGTAAATAGATGGGCCGTCGCCGACGCAGATAAATTTCACATTGTTGTGGGTGGCCGCAACCTGTGCTGCGGCATCTAGAAATAGTTTGTGTTCTTTGACTGGATCAAGGCGCCCCACAATGCCGATGGCCACCTCATCTGGTTGTATGCCCCAAGCATGTCGCATAGACAGTCGGGTTGTGGTATCGATTTTGAAATATTCAGTGTCAATCCCATTGGCTATGACGGTAATACTTTGCGGTGAAAAGCCATTGTGGATTGCAAAGCTGCGTCCTGCCTGAGAGTTGGCAATAATATTATTTGCGAGCCTTGACATCAGGGCTTCGATTTTGTAAGAGACTCTAGTTAGCCAATCATGCTGTTCCAGGTCGATTTCAGAAGCCCGGATGCCCCATAAGATTTTTATCTTTGGGTTCAATATTTTGATTGTTGCTGCCAGAATGTTCGGGATCGCCAGGTAACTGTGGACAATCGCGGGACGTTCCTGTTTAATTAGTCTAAAGAGTTGAATAAAAAAACCTAACGTATCCCATCGTCCCTGTTTATTTAGATTGAAGACCGGAATGTTGGCGGCTGCTAAATTTGTTTCAAAAGTGCCATTTCCATAAAATGCTGCGACCGAGACGTCATATTTTTGCTGCTTAAGCCCGATGGCCAAAGTAGTCAGTTGTCGTTCCGCTCCACCGTGGTGAAGGCTGCGCGTGAGGAACATTATCTTCAATGTGAGATCGTCTGATTAGGTCAATTGTCCATAGGGTGCTATGGCATTTTGGGTTTGGATAGCTGAATATTTTTAACAGGTTTTTTTGCTATGAAGAAGATGTGTGGCACAGCAATTGTTTCGCCGCTTCGTCCCAATACATATCGCGCGCAGTTTTTGACTAGATTCTTGATCCCCATTCGAGTCCAGTCGGGGAACGCTCGAGTATCACATTTTTCAATCAACAAGGTATGTTTTTTCAACTGCTGTAGCAGATCCGCTGGTGTGAAGCTCTGTACGTGTCCCCAGCGGTGAAAGCTTTCCCCGCAGTGTGGACATATCGCATGATTGTCCAGCAGGTTCTCATTGGCAGGAACTGTGCCAATGAATTTCCCACCAGGTTTTAATGTGCGAAATACTTCTTTCAGTGTTTGATCCAGTGCATCATTCTCAAGATGCTCCAGTACTTCTGTCATGAAGATGGCATCAAAGGAGTCATTGTTGAAGGGCATTGCTTGTGAAAATCCGACTTTGGCTCGGTGTCCTAGTTGTAATTTTTCTCGTATTCGAGATATCGCAGTTTCGCTGGGGTCAAGGCAGCTGACTTCAACACCCTTTTTTATCAATAGGGCTTCCAGGCCTCCGTGCCCAACACCAATATTGAGAGCAGTAACGCCGGACGGGATCCGATCGCAAAGAAATTTATACCTGGGCAGGGCTGCGCCAAAGGCATCAATGGAGTCATCGCTTTGGAGCTGATCCCAAATTTTTTGATGATTCACTTACAGCTCCCTTGTGGTTTCGATACCTTTGATGAAAAATCCCCCACCCCCAGCCAAGCGAATCATTTTTTCCGGCCTTGTCTCCAGGAATTCGTCGATAGCTTTGGTCGCACCTGGACAGGTGTTGAACCCATAGTCGTCGCATACAAAAATGGCACCGTGATTTAATCTGTCGTAAAAAAACGAAATGCTGTCATGTGTCGGTTGGTATAGATCCACATCGACATGTACAAAAGAAAATCGTAAGGCTCCAACTTCGGAGAATCGACTTGGAATCCAACCTTTGTAGTACCGCGTGTTCGGGTATTGATTTAAGTTTTTCCGTACGATTGCCTCTCCAGCTGCGAGGTCATTGTTTTTCCAGTAACTTCCATCTATTTCGGTTGGGGTGCTTAACCCCTCGAATGAGTCGAAGATGTGGTGTGTCCGAGGAACGTTGTGGCGAGTACAGGCTTCTAGAATGAGGTGGCTTCCGCAGCCTAAATAAGCGCCGCATTCCACGGTGTCGCCGGGGACGCGAAGCGTAAGACGAACCAACTCCTGCAAGGCTAGACGTCGATGGGCGTTAAAGCCTTTGGCTTCATTGAATTTTTCTAATGTGCGAGACAGTGTAGGGTCTTTGAACCATGCCAACTCCGGCCATGTCATTTTATAGTTTGGCGCAAGTCGTTGTGCAATAAATGCTATCAAACGAAAGCCGAGAACTTCATTTGGGGTAAAGCCGAGTACGAGTTTAATATAACCAAGTAGATTTCGAGGGTTCATGTTTATTGGCTACTCTTTTTAAAAGTTGTAGCGATCAGCAGCACTGTTGAGATCATCATCATCAAAGACGATGCCGCCATCAACCCTCTGGGTCCATATACCGGCGCGAGGTAGACGTTCAGAGATGCTTTGATTACAACATTTGCTAAACCTATGGCGGTAAGGATATGGTATTTCTTTTCGCTCGTTATCAGTGAAACAAAAACTAATCCACTTAAGTAGAATGGAACTTGTAATAGCCCCCATCGGAGTACCTCGAACACTTGGATGGTGTCGGCAGGAGTAAAAGCGCCGCGCTCAAGTAGCAAGTTCACCATCCAAGGTGCGGCGAACCAAGCGGCAATGGTGATCAATGTGCCGACAAATGCAATGATTTTTGCCCACTTGATCGCGAGAGCTTTTGCTTGGAAGTCGTTTCTGGCCTGGGCGTGGGCGAATACAGGTAGAGTGGCTCGCGACACGACCGTGCCACCCAGCCCCAGCAGGAGGGCGAGGAGGCGGTTGGCGTAGTTGAGTGTGGCAATGCTGCCAGGTGTCAGTTGCGCTGCGAAGAATTGGTCCATGAGACTGGTCAAGCTCATGAAGGTCTGTCCGAGCAGCATTACAAAGAATCCCTGCCAAAAGGCTGGCCACTGGGCTGATCGCATGCTGAATTTGGGTGCGGGTCTGGGCCCTGCATGGGCATTCGTCACACTTACGCTCGCCAGATGGCAAACGAAGCCGGCCAGGGTACCCCATAGAAGTGGCTCTAACGAACTGGCCGGCATCCACAGAGCAGTGGCTGCCAAAATGACAGGTGGGATGCTTTCCTGTAATGTGTTGGCGTGCCGTCCTTGTATCAACAGCCAGACCGAATACAGGCTGCTGACGAGGCCCAACGCTGTGATCGGCGCCATGATTGTTAAAGATTGCAATGCCATTTGCGCCGTGTTGGCTGGAAGGCCTACCCAACTTGAGTTGATCAATGGTGGTAGACCGAACCACATGGCAATCGTAAGTCCTCCGCCAAGGCAAAGGCACAAGGCGAGGAATTCGGCCTTGAATGTGGGTATGTCCTGTGCTCTATCGGTCCGATTCGACGCCATTAGTGGAAGCAAAACTGCCGTCAACAAACTGAGCCAAACCACAACAGGCCAGTTCAAGATATTGAACACGAACAAGTAGGCATCCACTTCTTCGCTGGTGCCATATCGATAAGCAATCGCGATTTCTTTGCTGGCTCTTGCGATAGCGCCGACAAAAACAAAGAGCCCGACCCAGAGCATGCCCTTCGCGATGGCGTGGTGGTCGGGATGGGCGTTGCGAAGGCGCGCGCCGAGCTGGCGAAACAGTCTCATGACGATGCCCACAAATCCATTGACGCCTTCATGTGTGCCGGTAGTGCTGGATGTACCACTCCACAAACCGCCTCATCCCCTCCTTCACCGAGGTGTTGGGCTTGAACCCCACCCACGCATCCAATTCGTCGGTGTTGGCAGCGGTGGCGGGTACGTCGCCGGCCTGCATGGGCAGGAAGTTCTTTTTCGCGGTGATCCCCAGGGCCTGCTCCAGGGCCTCGATGTAGTCCATCAAGGGGGTGGGCTGGTTGTTGCCGATGTTGAAGACGCGGTAGGGCGCGTTGCTGGTGGCGGGGTCGGGGGCGGCGGGGTTGAAGCTGGCGCTGGGCTCGGCGGGTTTGTCGATGACGCGGATGACACCTTCGACGATGTCGTCGATGTAGGTGAAGTCGCGCACCATCTGGCCGTGGTTGAAGACGTCGATCGGCTGGCCCGCCAGCATGGCCTTGGTGAAGAGGAACAGGGCCATGTCGGGCCGGCCCCAGGGGCCGTAGACCGTGAAGAAGCGCAGGCCGGTGGTGGGCAGGCGGAACAGGTGGCTGTAGGTGTGGGCCATCAGCTCGTTGGCCTTCTTGGTGGCGGCGTAGAGGCTGACCGGGTGGTCGATGTTGTGGTGCTCGCTGAAGGGCAGGGCGGTGTTGCCGCCGTACACGCTGGAGCTGCTGGCGTAGGCGAGGTGTTCCACGCCCTGGTGGCGGCAGCCTTCCAGGATGTTCATGAAGCCTTGCAGGTTGGCGTCGATGTAGGCGTGGGGGTTGGTCAGCGAATAGCGCACGCCGGCCTGGGCCGCCAGGTGGATCACCCGCTGGGGCTTTTCCGCCGCGAACAGCGCCGGCATGGCTTGCCGGTCGGCCACGTCCAGCTGGGCAAACCGAAAACGGGGGTGTGCCTGGAGCCGGGCGAGCCGTGCCTGCTTGAGCCGCACGTCGTAGTAGTCGTTCAGGTTGTCCACCCCGACCACGTCGTCGCCGCGCGCCAGCAGCCGCAGGCAGGTGTGCATGCCGATGAAGCCGGCGGCGCCGGTGACCAGGTGTGTCTTGCTCACAAACGCCCCTCTGCCGCGCCCAGGGGCAGCAAGCCTTTCACGTCGAACAGCACCGCGTTGGCCTGGCCAAAACGCCGGACCTCGGTGCCCATGCTGACGAACTGGTGGTGGCCCACCGCCAGGATGATGGCCGCGTAGCGGCCCGGTGCCGGTTCGGCGGGCAGGCACTCGAGCCCGTATTCATGCCGGGCGTCGTCGATGTGGATCCAGGGGTCGTACACGTCCACGCTGGCGTTGTAGCCCTGCAGGGTGCGGACGATGTCCACCACCTTGGTGTTGCGCACGTCGGGGCAGTTCTCCTTGAACGCCAGGCCCAGCACCAGGATGCGGCTGCCCAGCACGGGCAGGCCCTTGCGCAGCATCAGCTTGACCGTTTCGTCGGCCACATAGGCGGCCATGCTGTCGTTGATGCGGCGGCCGGCCAATATCACGTCCGGGTGGTAGCCCACCTCCTGCGCCTTGTGGGTCAGGTAGTAGGGGTCGACGCCAATGCAGTGCCCGCCCACCAGTCCCGGGCGGAAAGGCAGGAAATTCCACTTGGTGCCCGCCGCCTGCAGCACCTCCAGCGTGTCGATGCCCAGGCGATGGAAGATGAGGCTGAGCTCGTTCATCAGCGCGATGTTGACGTCGCGCTGGGTGTTCTCGATCACCTTGGCCGCTTCCGCCACGCGGATGCTGCTGGTCAGGTGGGTGCCGGCGGTGACGATCTGCCGGTACAGGCCGTCCACCGCCTCGGCCACGGCGGGTGTGCTGCCGCTGGTGACCTTCTTGATCGCCGGCAGGCGGTGCAACTTGTCACCGGGGTTGATGCGTTCGGGGCTGTAGCCGCAGAAGAAGTCGTGGTTGAAGCGCAGCCCGCTTGCCTTTTCCAGCGCCGGCACGCAGACCTCTTCGGTGGCGCCGGGATAGACCGTGGACTCGAAGATCACCACGTCGCCCGCCTTGAGGGCCTGGCCCACGGTGGCGCAGGCCCGGATCAGCGGGCCCATGTCGGGGCGGTTGGCCTTGTCCACCGGGGTGGGCACGGTGACGATGAAGACCTGCGCCGCCCGCAGCGCCTCGGGCTGGCTGCTGTAGCGCAGGTGGTGTGCCTCGCGGAGTTCTTCCGTGCTGCATTCCCGTGTGTGGTCCTGCCCGGCTTGCAGCGCCTCGATGCGCGAGGCGCTGATGTCGAAGCCGATGACCGGGCGCTGTTTGCCGAACTCCACGGCCAGGGGCAGGCCCACATAGCCCAGGCCGATGACGGCGATGGTGTGCTGGTCGAGGTTCATATCGCTGTGGGGCATGGGTCGGGTGCCGGGGGCATGTGTGCGACTGTAGCGATTTAACAATCGAAATGCCGCTTTCTGTCGAAGGCGGCAGGTTCATGACCGCCCCAGCCGCCGCCATGGGCACCACGCCAGGCCCGTCAGCAGCATCAGACCCAGACCTTGCCACGGCGCCAGCACCCAGTGCCGTGCGCGCCACACGCCCGCCTGCCAGCTGCCGTGGTAGCCCGGGTCGCGCTGCAGGTACAGGGTCAGGCCGCCCTGTGGCCCGGGCGCGATGCCGCCGGGGGGAATGGCCTGTGGCGGTGTGGCCACCATCAGGCCGCTGTACAGCAGGGCGCAGGCCGCCAGCACCAGCAGGCCCGCCACCCAGGCTTCCACGGGGGCTCGGGCGGGCGCGGCGCTGGGGGCCGGCGGCGCCCGAAAGCCGTAAAAGACCATCAGGCCCAGCGTGGCGGCCAGCAGGTTGACGAGCACGTCGTTGAAGTCGAAGTAGCCGCTGTGGCGGGCGGTGATCCAGAGGTACTGGGACAGCTCGTCCACGGCGCCCAGCAGGGTGGTCCAGAACAGCACCCGGCCGACGGGCCAGGTCTGGCGGTCGGGGTCGAGCGCGCGGGCGATCAGCCAGGCCAGCAGGCCATACTGCGGGTAATGGGCGTATTCGGGCAGCGAGAAGGTCAGCCAGCGGTCGACCGCCGCGACGCAGCCCGCCCACAGCAGCCAGTAGGCCGCGACCACGCCGGTGCGCCGGCCCAGGCCCTGGCGCGCCGCGTCGCGCAGCAGCCAGGCCAGCAAGAGCAGCGCCGCCAGGGGCAGGACCACCGGCAGGGCGTCGCGGTAGGCGTAGGCCAGCGTGCGCCCTTGCCATTCGATCGTCCGTGGCTCCACCAGCCAGTCGGAGAAACGGAGGTGGCCCAGAGCGGTGCTCACGAAATAGGCCGCGATCAGCAGCCACCGGCCCGGGGAAACGTTGCGTTCTGTCATGGCGATGGAAGCGGAGGTGCGAGGGGCGCCGCCGCGAGACAGCCCGCATGCGCCGGAAACACCAGCGCGGTGCCGGGCACCCCCGTGTCCGGCCCGACGCCATAGCGCTGTCCCAGGCCCCGGCACGGCGTGGTGTGGATGAGGTGCCTGTCGTCGGCCGACAGGCCCAGCAGCACGCCGTGCCCGCCATCGTTGGCGGCGCCCAGGCCGAGGTCGCCCAGCACCAGGCGGTCCTGACCGCCCGCGTCCACCATCACGCCCACGCCCTCGTCGTGCCCGGCGCCCATGGCCATGATGTGGCTCACTTCGTAATCGTCGTTGCCGGTGCCACCGGCCCACATCAGACCCACGCCCTGGTGGGCCGCCGCGCCGAGGGCGTACCAGGCGGCGCGGTGGCGGTTGTGGCCACCCATGTCCAGCAGCAGGCCGGTGCCCTGGCCATAGCCCGTGCCCTGGGCGAACACCTGGCCCTCGTAGCGGTCGTCGCCGGCCGCGTCCAGCAGCAGGGCCAGGCCGCCGGGCTGCGCTGCCCACGCGCCGGCCGCGCGGGTGCCAAAGCCTGTGCCCTGCCCCATCGACGCATTGCGGTCGGGCAGCTGGGCGGACGGCCACACCAGCACCTCGTTGCCCAGGTGGTAGCGGTCCTGGCCAGCGGGCTCCAGCAGCAGCGCCACGCCCTGTGGCCCGCCCGACGCCTGCGACAGCGCCTGCGCCAGGTACACGTCGTCGCCCGGGCTGCCCAGCAGCAGCGCCTGGCCGCCGAAAGCGAAACCCTGCGCCATGCCGGTGGCCCGGTGGTGGTTGTGGCCGGCGTCGTCGATGTGCGCCGCCGACCCCAGCAAGGCCGCGCCCTGGGCCAGCCACGTGCCCTGGTGGTCGTCATCGCCCAGCGTGTCCCACAGCACCGCATAGCCCAGCACGGCCGCCGATGCGTCGCCGCCCGGGTGCCGGCTGCGGTAGCGGTCGTTGCCGCCGTGGTCCAGCAGCAGCTTGATGCCGGCCCGTGGCGCGGCGCCGGGTTCCCCCAGTGTGTAGTCGTCGTTGCCGCCCACGTCCAGCACCAGGTAGGGGTGGGCGATCACATGGTGGTTGTCCTGGCCGGTGGTGTCCACCAGCACTGTGCCCCAGGGGGTCTCGGTGCGCCAGGCCACGGAGGGCAGCTGCGGCGTCTGTGTCACGAAGGCGTGCAGGCGTTCGGCGGCGGCCAGCACGATGCGCATGCCGGTGTGCAGGGCGTGGGTGTCCACCAGCGGCAGCAGCTCTGGCCAGGGGGCAGGGGCCAGGCCGGGGGCGGCCGCTGGCAGCACACCGGCCAGCAGTGCGCTGGGTGTCAGCCCGGACGGCAGCGCCGCGAAGGCCCGCTGGCGCCAGGCCTCGGCCAGCGCCAGCGCCTGCAGCGCCTGGCGCAGCTCGGTGGCCAGCGGCTCGGGCATGTCCACGTGCACGGCCACCGGCGTGTGGGCCTGGGGAGGTGGCTGGCCGCCGGGCGCGGCGGGCTGTGGGCCCAGGGCATGCATCTGGCGGTAGATCTCGCCCGGCTGGTCGCGGCGGGCGGGCAGGGTCTGGGACAGGCTTTCCACCGTCGCCCAGGCCCGGGCCGGGTCGGTCATGAAGTCGCGAAACAGGCGCGGCGCCTGGGCGTGGTCCGCCTGCGGCTGCGCCAGGGCCTGCGGGGCCAGCGCGGCCTGGCGCAGCGCCTGGTGCAGCGGCGCCGACAGGTCGCCCGGGGTCTGTGCCCAGGCGGCGCCGAACGCCAGGCACCACAGCGCAGCCAGGGGCGAACGGCCGGCGCGCCCGTGCATGGGTCAGCGGCGCGTGCGTGCGGGCAGCACACGCCAGCGCGACAGGCACAGCAGCGTGGTCACCGCCATGTAGCGCGCCACCTTGATCCACGAGCCGAAGATGCGCGAGGCGCCGGCCAGGCGCGGGTTCATGCTGACGGGCACCTCCACCACGCGCAGGCCGGCGCGGCGCAGCATCAGCAGCGTGCCCAGGTCCTGGTAATCCAGCAGCGTGGCCTCGCTGGACGCCAGCACCCGCACGGCCGGCCCGCGGTAGCAGCGAAAGCCCGAGGTCAGGTCGGTCACGCCCAGGCCGGTGAGGGTGCGGAACCAGGCCCAGGCGATGCGGCGCGGGCGGCTGGCGCGTTCGGGAAACGCGCCAATGACCACCTCGGCCTGCGCGCCCGCGTCGAGCAGCTGGCGCACGTCGGCCACTTCGTGCTGACCGTCGGCGTCCATGGTCACCACCGTGTCAAAGCCGTGGCGCAGCGCGTGGCGCAAACCGGTCTGCATGCCGCCCCAGGCGCCCAGGCCCAGCACCGGGCGCAACACCCGCGCGCCACCGGCCCGCGCGATGTCGCCGGTGCCGTCGTCGCTGAGGTCGTCGATCACCAGCACGTGGTGGTGTCCCTCGGCCTTCAGTTCGCGCAGCAGCGTGCCGAGGGTGGCCGCTTCGTTGCGGGCCGGGATGACGATCAGCGTGCGCGCGGGATCGGGGGGGGGCAGGGCGGGCACATCGTCCGTGGGGTAGGCGGCGTGCAAAGTCCGCTCGCTGGCGGCCACGGTGAAGCGGGCGTCGAATGCGGCTCGGCCGGCGCGGCCCATGGCGGCACGCTCCAGGGCGTGGTTCGCCATCCAGGCCAGGGCCGCCCGCCAAGCGGGCACATCGAGCGGCGGCACCAGCCGGCCTGCGCCGCTGCTGGCGACCACCCAGGGCATGCCCGAGCCGGGCAAGGCGCTGGCCAGGCAGGGTTTGCCATGGGCCATGGCCTCCAGCAGCACGAGGCCAAAGGCCTCGGTGCGTTCGCATGAAGGCAGGGCAAAGACGTCGCAGCTGGCCAGCAGGGCCAGTTTGTCGGCCTCGCTCACTGCGCCCAGCAGGTGGATGCGGGCGGCGGCCTCGGCCGGCAGCCCGTGGGCGATGTGGGCCGCGAGCTCGGCCCGCAGCTCACCATCGCCGGCGATGCGCAATTCGACCCCCGGCGTCTGGGCCACCGCGTCGATCAGTGTCCCGAAGCCCTTGTAGTGGGCGAGCCGGCCGATGGCCAGCACCCGCAGGTGGGGCGTTGACCAGGGGGGGGCCGGGGGCGGCGCCTGCGGCGCAGGCGCTTGCAGCCCCAGCGGCACCACGGCGCATTTGTCGGCCCAGGTGCGCAGCGGTTCGCTGGCTTCCAGGTAGGGCGGCGAGGTGGCCACGATGCACCGGGCACGCGCCAGCACCGCCTGTTCAAAGGGGCGGTAGAGCAGGTAGGCCAGCGTGAGGGCGGTGCGGGTGTCCGACACCAGCACGTCCGAATGCCAGTGCACCACCCAGGGCAGGCGGCGCGCGGCCGGTGTGAGCAGCGCCCAGAACACCGAGTTGTTGGGCATGTGCAGGTGCAGCAGGTCGGGCGCGAAACGTTCGATGGCCTGCGCCAGCGCGCGTGGGTAGCCCACGGCGATGGGCGCGTACAGCAGCTGCGCCTGCACCGGCACCCGCAGCAGCCAGGGCGGGTCGCCGGGCAGCGGGTCGCCGTGCACCAGGGCGCAGGCGTCCAGGCCCTGCGCCCGCTGGGCTGCGATCAGGTCGGCCAGGTAGGTTTCCATGCCACCCACGTGGGGCGGGAAAAACTTGCCCAGGTGCAGCACGCGGCGCGGGGTGCCGCCCAGGTGCGTGGTCAACGGCCGTCCTTGGGCAGGGTGACCTCTTTCACCCACGTCTGCTGCAGTTGCCGGTACATGGCGTTCTGCGGGTCCAGCTTCACCGCCTCGGCCATGTGTTCGCGGGCTTCGGCCGGCTGCTTGAGCAGGGCATGGGCCATGGCGCGGCCGTAATGGGCCAGCGCGGTCTGTTTGGCGTCCTGGGGCTTGCCCAGCAGCTGCTCAAACACCGCCAGCGCGCCCGCGCCGTCGCGTTGCCCCAGGCGGGCCATGCCCAGGCCCGTCTGGTGGCGCAGGTTGGCGGGCTCCAGCCGGGTCAGCACGTCGAAGTCGGCGCCCGCGTCGGCGAACCGCCCCAGGCGCATGCTGGTTTCGGCGCGGTGCAGCCGCGCCTGCACGGCCACCGCCGGGTCGAGTTTCAGCCCAAGGGCCTGGGTGTAGGCCTCGTGGGCTTGCGCGTGCTGGCCCAGCGCCAGCTGCGATTCGCCGCGGTGGTAGTACAGCGGTCCGTCCCGATAGCCGGCCGCTTCGGCCTGGGCGAAGGTGCGCAGGGCGTCGGCGTGCTTCTTGAGCACCTGCTGGGCCACGCCCATGTTGAACACCGCGCCGCCCGTTGGCTCGCCCAGGGCCTGGGCGTTGCGGAAGTCGGCCAGGGCCAGATCGGCCGAGAAGCGGTCCAGGTACTGCGCACCGCGGTTGATGAAGGCGCGGTAGCGGCCCACCGCGTTGGCGGGGCCGCGCAGATCGGTTTTCTCGATCGCGTCGGTCCAGACCGTCAGCGGGGTCTTCATGGACAACAGGCGTTCGGCCGACAGACCGCCCAGCACCAGGGCCGCGGCGATGGCCACGCCATACAACACGCGGGTGGAAAAGCCCGACGCGGCCAGCGCCACGGCGATCAGGCCGGGGATGGGGATGGCCCACAGGTAGCTGCGGTAGAGCACCATGGGGTCTTGCACCCAGACGGTGGCGAACTCGGTCCAGAACAGCAGCAGCGGGAACAGCAGGCACAGGCCGACGAAGCCCCACGCGTCGGAGCGGCGCAGCACCGCCCAGACCGAGGCCGCCAGCAAAGCGACGTAGCCCAGCGCGCCCAGCAGGTGCGGCAGGCTGCCCAGGCTCAGCGGGAAGGGCGGGCGCATGTCGATGGACATCCAGCCCACCACCGGCACCAGCCACAGGAAGCCGTAGTAGAAGAACAGCGCAGCCTGGTTGAGCAGGCTCAGCGGGTAGATCTGGGCGGCGGCGCCAGGGCGCTGGCGTTCAAGCTGGGCCACCAGCTGACGCGAGGTGTCATCGAAGACCTGGCCGATCAGGTCGGGGTAGATGCGGGCCAGCACCGCCGCCGCCGCCAGCACCGCCAGCGCGGCGGCGCCGGCCACGGCCGCCGCCCGCTGCCAGGGCGGGCGCACCACAAACACATACAGCGGCACGGTCAACGCGGCCAGCAGCACGGCGTGCTCCTTGGACAAGGCCGCCAGCAGGTACAACACCGCCGCCAGGGCCAGCCACCGGGGCCGGCGGTCCATCAGCGCCCGCACGAAGGCGTAACAGGCCCACACCCCCAGCAGCGTGGCCAGGACGATGGAGCGCTGGATCAGGTAACCGACGGCGTACACCGCCACCGGCGCCAGGGCAAAGAAGGCCGTGCCCACCACCAGGCCGGCCTGTTGCTCGGGCGTCAGGGCGCGCTGGTCCGGGCCGTTCAGCCGCGCCAGCAGCCGGCCGAACAGCGCATGGATGCCCCAGGCCGTGCCCAGGTGCATCACCAGGTTGACGAGGCGCTGCAGCGGCAGCTGGTCGGGGGCGAGGGCGTTCACCCACACGAAGGAGCCGTAGGACAACAGGCGCTGCTGGAGCAGCAGCAGGCTGCCGTAGTGTTCGTACACCGTGCCATCGGTCAGGCGGTCGTCGTCGAACACCAGCGCGTTGCCCAGGCCCAGGGCGTACACGCCCAGGGTCAGGGCCGCGATCAGCAGCAGCACCAGGGTGGCGGTGTTCTTTTTCATGCGTCGTGTCGTGTGTTGGGTGGCGGGCTGGCGGTTGGCCGTGTGGGCGAGTTTACTTTTTGGCACCTGGACACCGGCCCGACCGGGAGGGGCCATTGACCTGCGGTTCACACGCCTCATGCAAAATAGCCGGATTGCCCGGGGTTGGCCCGGTTGCAGGCCTTCTGGTACCCACCCCTTTCATGACCGTTGAAACGCTTCCCGTCGCCCCGCAAGCCGACACCGCGCCGGCCGCCCCCCGCCTGGGTGAACTGCTGCTGCAGTCCGGCAAGCTGACGCCGCGCGACCTGGACCGCGCGCTGCAGGCGCAGCAGGAGATGGGCAGCCTGTTCGGCAAGGTGCTGGTGCAGCTGGGCCTGGTGTCGGAGATCGACGTGGTGCAGGCGCTGGCTAGGCAACTGGATGTGCCCTATGTGCCGGCCGACGCCTTTCCAGCCATTGCCCCCGAGGTGCCCGGCCTGCTGCCCGAGTTCCAGCAGGCCAACGGCCTGTTGCCGCTGCGGGTGGAGGACGGCGTGCTGGACGTGGTCATGGCCCGCCCGCAGGACGCCTTTGTGCGCAAGGCCCTGCAGCTGGCCACCGGCCTGACCGTGCGGCCGGCCATCGCGCTGGAAAGCGACATCGAAAAGGCGCTGGTCCAGCCCGTCGACGAAGCGGAAGAAGGCGGCGGCCTGGACGACCTGGCCGATGCCGGCGACTTCGTCGAACACCTGAAAGACCTGGCCAGCGAGGCGCCGGTGATCCGCCTGGTCAACAGCATCATCGGCCGCGTGACCGACCTGCGGGCCTCCGATATCCACCTGGAGCCCTTTGACGATGGCCTGCACGTGCGTTACCGGGTCGACGGCGTGATCCACACCGGCGAGGTGGTGCCGCCCAAACACGCGGCGGCGGTCAGCTCGCGCGTCAAGCTGCTGGCCCACCTCGACATCGCCGAGCGCCGCCTGCCGCAGGACGGCCGCATCAAGACCCGCGTCAAGGGCCGTGAACTCGACCTGCGCGTGTCCACCGTGCCCACGGTGCATGGCGAAAGTGTGGTCATGCGGGTGCTGGACCGCGCCAGCGTGCGTTTCAGCCTGGAGAGCATGGGTTTTGCCGCCGACACGCTGGAGCGCTTCAACGCCCTGCTGGCGCGGCCCCACGGCATCCTGCTGGTGACCGGCCCCACCGGCTCGGGCAAGACCACCACCCTGTACGCGGCGCTGTCCAAGATGGACGCGTCGGTGCAGAAGATCATCACCGTGGAAGATCCGGTGGAATACCAGCTCGAAGGCATCAACCAGATCCAGGTGCACCCGCAGATCGGTCTGAGTTTTGCCAACGCGTTGCGCTCCATCCTGCGCCAGGACCCGGACATCATCATGATCGGCGAAATGCGCGACGGCGAAACCGCGCAGATCGCGGTGCAGTCCGCGCTCACCGGCCACCTGGTGCTGTCCACCCTGCACACCAACACCGCCGCCGGCGCCGTGGTGCGCATGCGCGACATGGGCGTGGAGAGCTACCTCATCACCTCCTCGGTCAACGGCGTGCTGGCCCAGCGCCTGGTGCGCACCCTGTGCAAACACTGCAAGACGCCCACACAGCCGTCCGACGAGGTGCGCCAGCGCACCGGCCTGGGTCGCTTCCTGGCGGCTGGGCAGCCCATGTACCAGGCCGTGGGCTGCGCGCAATGCCGCGGCACCGGCTACCAGGGGCGCACCGGCATCCACGAACTGCTGCTGCTGGACGAGACCCTGCGCCGTGCGGTGATCGACGGCAAGGACGCCTCCATCCTGCACGGCCTGGCGGCCAAGGGAGGCATGTTGTCGCTGTACGAAGACGGTCTGCGCAAGGTGGCCGCTGGCGTCACCAGCCTGGACGAGCTGCTGCGCGTGACCCAGGACCAGAACGATGCCTGAGTTCGTCTGGCGGGCCGCCCAGGCCTCGGGGGAGGTGGTCGATGGCCGCCTCGACGCCCCCAGCCTCGCACAGGCCTTGAGGCAGTTGCGCGAGCGCGGGCTCACGCCGCTGAGCGTGGACGACGCGGCCGGCATGCCCACCGTGGCCGCGGCCTCTGCCGCCGCCCTGGGCCAGCCCAAGGCGGCCCGGGTGCAGAAAGGGCCCGTCAAGGCGGCCGACGTGTTGGCCCTGACCTCCGAGCTGGCCATCATGCTCAAGGCCGGGCTGGCGCTCGACAACGCGCTGCGCGTGCTGCTGGACATGACACAGAAGCCCTCGGTGTCGGCCATGCTGCAGTCCATCCTGTCCGACGTGAAGGGCGGGGCGCCGCTGAGCCGTGCGCTCACCGCGCACCGGGCGCTGTTCGGCGATTTCTACATCAACATGGTGCGCTCGGGCGAGGCCAGTGGCCAGATGGCCTCGGTCATGGCGCGGCTGGTCGAGCACATGGAGCGCCTGCGCGCCCTGCGCGACAGCGTGGTCTCGGCCACCATCTACCCGGCCATCCTGCTGGGCGTGGCGGTGTTGTCGCTCATCGTCATGCTGGGCTTCGTGGTGCCGCAGTTCGAGCAGCTGTTCAAGGACATGGGCGATGCCCTGCCCGTGCCCACCCGCATCGTGATGGACCTGGGCAACGTCTTCAAGACCTACGGCTGGGCCATCGCGCTGGGCGCGGCCGTGGTGGTGTGGCTGGCGGGGCGCTGGCTGAAGACGCCCTCGGGCAGCCAGTGGTGGCAGACCCGCGTGTTGCGCCTGCCGGTGCTGGGCGTGTTGCTGCGCAAGTACCAGCTGACGCTGTTCTCGCGTTCGCTGGGCACCCTGCTCGGCAATGGCGTGCCGCTGCTCACGGCCTTGCGCATCGCCACCGAAACCGTGGGCAACCAGACCCTGCGCCAGCCGCTGACCCAGGTGGTGCCCCGCGTGAAAGAGGGCGTCAAGGTGGCCGACGCCATGCGCGCCACCGGCATTTTCGAGCCGCTGGCCCTCAACCTCATGCGCGTGGGCGAGGAGACCGGCCGCATCGGACCCATGATGCTGGAGCTCGCCCACATATTGAACCGCGAGGTCGAAACCGGCATCAAACGGGCGCTGACCCTGCTGGAGCCCCTGCTCATCCTGGTGCTGGGCGTGCTGATCGCGGCCATCATCGTCTCCATCCTGCTCGGCATCCTGTCGGTCAACGACCTCGCCGTTTAATAAAATCCGGTCCGGCTCCTGTCGGGCTTTCACCGAACCGTTTGCTCACCATGCACCCAAACATCTCCACCCAGCGCCGCCGCAGCGGCGGTTTCACCCTCATCGAACTGCTGGTGGTGCTGGCCATCCTCACCCTGCTGGCCGGCCTGGTGGGGCCGCGTGTGCTCAACCAGCTGGGCGGTGCCAAGTCCAAGACGGCGGGCGTGCAGATCGCCGACATCGAGAAGTCGCTCGACCTGTTCAAGCTCGACGTTGGCCGCTACCCCACCAACGAGGAAGGTCTGAACGCGCTGGACAACCGCCCGGGCAGCGCGCCGGGCTGGAACGGGCCCTACATGAAGGGCGGCGTGCCCACCGATCCCTGGGGCAAGCCCTACCAGTACAAGGCACCCGCGGCCGGTGCCGAGTTGCAGGTGCTGTCGCTGGGTGCTGACGGCACGGTGGGGGGCGACGGCGAGAACGCCGACATCCGCAACCGACCTTGACCGCAGCTGGCGCCGGCCCGACCCGTCTTCATCCCATGCGCGCACATCGGGGCTTCACCCTGGTGGAACTGCTGGTGGCCTTTGCCATGGGCGGCCTGCTGATCGCGCTGGTGCCTTTGGCGTATGACCGCATGAACGAGTCGGCGCAGTACCGCCAGGTGCTGCGCGACATGATGAGTGGCCTGCGCCAGGCCCGGCAGTTGGCCATCAGTCAGGGCGAGGTGGTGCGATTCCGCGTCGATCTGGCCCAGCGCAGCTTTGCGGTGGACGGGCGGCCTGCTGCGCCTTTTCACGAACCCCTGCAAGTGCGCGCCACGGTGGGCGAGACCGAGCTGGTGGCCGGCCAGACCGCGTCCATCGCCTTTCTGCCCGATGGCGGTGGTACCGGCGGTAGCATCGAACTCATCCGTCCGTCGGGCAGCGGTACCCGATTGCGGGTCGACTGGCTGACCGGTCAAATCTCTCAGGAACCCTTGTTGCCATGAAGCGCATGGCCGGTTTTTCCTTGCTCGAACTGCTGGTGGCGCTCAGCATCATGGCGATGTCGCTGGGCATGTTGTACCGGTCCATGGGCGCCAGTGCCCGCCAGTCGGGCGACATGGACGTGCAGCAGCGCGCGGTGCTTCTGGCCCAGTCGTTGCTGGCTTCGCGCGAAGCCCTCACGGGCACCGGCTGGAACGAGGACGGGCAGGAAGAAGGCTACGTCTGGCGCGTGCGCAGCGCGCCTTACGCCAGCGGCGCGACCGATCCCGAGGCGGTCAAGCTGCACGAGGTGCGCCTCACGATCGAGCGTGCCGATGACGTGCGGCCCCTGCAGTGGGAACTGGTCACGCTGCTGCCCGAACGCAAGCCTTTCCCGGGCGAGGTGCAGCGGTGAACCGGGTGGCGCGCGCGCGGGGTTTCACCCTGATCGAGGTGTTGGTGGTGATCACCTTGCTGTCGCTGGTGATGCTGGGCATGGCCACGGCCATGCGCACCATGGGCGACACCGAAACCCGGGTCGACACGCGGCTGGCCCGCATCGACAAGCTGCGCACCATCGAACATTTCCTGCGCCAGGTGCTGGGGCGGGTGTCCTACCAGCGGGCTTCCTCGCTCAACAACACCGCGCCCGGAGCGGCCGCTCCGGGCGGCGTCAGTGGCGATGCCCTGCGTTTCGAGGCCAGTGCCGACAGCATCGCCTGGATAGGCATCATGCCGGCGCGGCCCGGCATGGGCGGGCGCTACTTTTTCCGCCTCGCCGCCGAGCCATCCGGCCAGGGGCAGGACCTCGTGTTGCGCCACGCCCCTTGGTCGCCCGAGCAGGCGGCCCTGTTTCCCGACTGGGCCTCGGCCGAGAGCGAGGTCATCGCGCGGGACATTGCGTCCTTCAGCGTGGAAGCCCAGGCCGAGCGCGCCGGTGATGCGGCGGCACAGGCCACTTGGTCGTCCGACTGGCAGCCCGGGTGGCCGGTGTCCATCGCCTTGCCCGACCGGCTGCGCTTGCGCATCACCGATGCCGGCGGCGACTGGCCGCAGCTGATCGTGCCGGTGCGTGTCACGGCCATCACCGACCGCGCCAACAGCGCTTTTGTCATTGGTGGCGGGGGGGCGCGATGAACGGGCGGCGTCGAATCGGCGGTGTGGCGCTCATCGCCGTCCTGTGGATGGTGGCCGCGCTCGGCCTGGCGGCCCACAGCCTGATTGGCTCCTTGCGCGGTGAAATCCGCCACATCGGTGACGAGCGCGCGCAGCTTGCGGCGGGCGCGGTGGCCGATGGGGCCATCCTGCTGGCCTTGCAGGACCTGCAGGTGAACCGCCTGACCAGCGTGAACCAGATCCGCCCCTACCGCCTGCGCTACCAGGACAGCGATGTCGACATCGAGGTCATTCCCCTGAACGGCTGGATCGACATCAACAACGCGCCCGAGAGTCTGCTGCAGGCGCTGTTCCAGCACGGCGGCGGCGCGCCGGCCGCGCAGGCGCAACAGCTGGCCCAGGCCGCCAAGGTCTTTCGCGAACAGCGTGGCCCGCAAGGCCGGGCCCAGGGTTTCGAGGCGCCCGAGGACCTGCTGCGGGTGCCGGGCCTGGATTTCGACCTGTACGTTAAGATTGAAAGGCTGGTGACCGCTGAACTTTCGTCGGGCGGGCGCGTCAATCCGCTGGCCGCGCCCGAGCCGGTGCTGCAGGTGCTTGCCGGAGGCAACACCGCCTTGGCTGGCCGCATCGCCGCCAGCCGCTCGATGGCGGCCGCCACCACCGATCTCACGGGTTTGTCGCCCGAGCACGTGGACAGCGCCGGTTCCAGCCGCGTCTGTGTGTGTGCCAAGGTGGCGCTGCCGGACGGGCGGGTGCTGCACCGTGGTTGGCGTGTGGTCCTGGGCGCCAGCACGGTGTCCGGACTGCCCTGGCGCATTCTGGGCCGCGAGCAACGTTTGGTTGCCGCGTCCTCTGTTTTGTAAGTAGGCTGTCGGCCCATCACATGATTCAAAACCAAGCCCGCCTTTTTGGCCTAGACCTCAGCGCCGCCGCCAGCGACTGGCGTGCCGCGTGGTCGGGCCTGTGGCACGGTCCCTGGCGCCGCTGGCTGACCCCGGCCACCACCGTGCGCCTGCTCTTGCCCGACGGCACCGACGCCGTGTGGACGGGGCCGGCCCGTCCGCTGCAAGCCAGGCCCGATGCCAAAGCCCTGGCTCGCGCCCGTTTTGTGGGCGTGGTCCTGCCCGACGACGTGCTCTTGCGCCGCCAATGGACGCTGCCGCCGCTGGCCGAGGCCACGCGGCAGTCGGCCATCGAGCTGGAGCTGCGTGGCATCAGCCCATTTCCCGCGACCGATACGCTGGCGGTGCACGCCACCGAGGCCGTTGCAGGGGGCAAGCTGCAGGTGCATGCCGCGCTGGTCTCGCGCCCCCACGTGGCCCAGTACCTGGCCGAGCAGGCGCCGCGCCTGGGCAAGGTGGCGGATCCCGAGGTGTGGGTGCCGCTGGGCGCCCAGCGCGAACACTGGCGCCAGCTGCCCGGCTTTGGTGGCGGGCGGCGCGAGCGCGCGGGCACGGTGTGGGCGGCGTTGGCGGCGCTGGTGCTGCTGGCCTGCCTGGCTGTGGGGGCTGGCATTGCGCTCACACCGACGCTTCAACTGCGTGAGCGTGCGTTACAGGCGCAACAGAACTTTGCCGAGTTGCAGGCCAAGGCCGCGCCCGCCATGCAGCACCGCGAGGCGCTGGTGCGCAACGCCGGCATGCTCGACGCGGTCAATGGCATCGCGACCCAGCGGCTGCCAGCGCTGCAGGTGCTGGACCTCGTGACCCGGTGGTTGCCCGATGGCACCTTCTTGACCAATTTCCAGCTGGAGGGGCTCAAGGTGCGTCTGGCGGGCCAGACCGACAACGCGGCCAACCTCATGCGTCAGCTGGGCAGCCAGCCCGGGCTGGTCGATGTCAAGGCGCCCACCGCGGCCGTCAAGGTGCCCGGCCTGAACAAGGAAACCTTCACGATCGAGTTCTCGCTCGATCCCAAGCCTTTGCAGGTGGCCCCGCAATGAGCGCCTACACCACCCGCATCCGCGTCTGGCAAGTCCTCTTGCTGGCCCTGCTGTGCCTGCCGGTCGTGCTGGCCGGCGTGTATGTCTGGCAAAAACACCAATGGGCGACGCAGCGCCTGGCCGAGCTGGAGCCGCGCCACGCGCGCTTGCAGGGCCTGCTGGCGCGCGAGGCCGAATTTCAGCAAGCCAGCGAAAAAGCCGGGGTGCAGATCCGCCGCCACGCCTACCACGTGTCGGTCGACGCCAACCAGGCCGGCAACGAGGCGCAGCAGCGCATCCGCGAGGTGTTCGCTGGCAGCGGGCTCACCGTGTCGTCGCTGCAGGTGCTGCCGGCCAAGGAAGAAGGTCCGTTCGACCGCATTCCCGTTGCCCTGGCGGTGGAAGGCGAGATGTTCCAGGTCCAGGCGGCACTGCTTGCGCTCGGGGCGACGCAGCCCACGGTGCTGATCGACGCCGTCACGCTGCGCCCCACCGGGCTGGCGCCGCCTTCGTCGAGCCCGCGCCTGGCAGGCCAGTTCCGCCTGAGCGTGTTGAGGGAGCGCAGCTGATGTTCACGCCTGTTCGCATCCTTCTCGTGGTGTTGTTGGGGCTGGGCGTGGCCCTGACCTCGCTCTGGGTCGATGAGCAAGGCCAGCCGCGCGTGGTGGCTTGGCAGGTGCCGCCGCCGGTTGACCCGGCGGTGCCCGACGTCAACGCGCTGCCCACCCCGTCCTTGGCACCGCCCGAGCAATTGTTGGCCCGCCCGCTGTTCACCCCCGACCGCAAACCGCTGCCGCCACCACCGCCGCCCAAACCGGCGCCGCCGCCCGATCCCATGGCCAGCGTGCGCCTGTTTGGTGTGATCAGTGGAGAAACCTCCGGCATCATTGCCCAGATTGACGGCACGGTGAAACGTGTCATGCTGGAGCAGAACATCGGTGCCTGGAAGCTCAGTGGCATCGACGGTCGCAAGGTGACCTTTGTGCGCGATGGCGAGTCACGCGACCTGATGCTGGCCTACAACCCATTGGGTGCGGCGCCCGAGTTGCCGGCCGTCGCCGCCGCTGGCCGCGCGCCCGTGGCAGGTGCCCGTGGTGCCGCTCCCGATCCTGCAGGTGTGGCGGAACGCACACAGAACGATCTTCGTGAACGCCAGCGTGCCCGCGCCGAATTGCGCGCCCGTGCCGGCATGAACGCCACGCCCTAACCCGTTTTCCATTGCTGTCCATGTCCAAACGTTCTCTTTCCCTGGCGCCGTCCCTGGTGGCTGTTGGTGTGTGCGCGGCCTTGCTGGCGCTGAGCGCCCATGCGCAGCCCGTCACCGGCACGCCGGCAGCCGCCGCCCCGGCAACGGCCGACGCTCAACTCGCTCCGGGTGGCACGTCGGCCGCTGACGCCGACGAGCCCCGCCTGATCCGTGGCAACGACAAGACCATCGCGTCGCCGCAGCCGCCGAAGCCGGTGGCCGGGCCGGCCGCCAGCCTCAAGTTCGAGAACGCGCCGCTGGCCGACGTGGTGCATGTGGTGCTGCGCGAAATCGTCAAGGCCGACCACATCATCCACCCGCCGCTCAACGGCGCGGTGACCTTGTCCACCCAGAACAACGTGAGTGCCGACCAGGCCCTGCTGCTGCTGGAGGCGGCCTTGCAGGCCAACGGCTACCAGATGGTGGTGGACAACCGTGGCACCTACCACGTGGGCAAGCCCGAGGTGCTGCGTGCCATATCGCCTGCGGTGCGCCAGGTGACCAGCGCGCCCTTGCCGCCGGGCCATGGGGCCATCGTGGTGCCGCTCAAGTTCATCGGCGCCGGTGAAATGGCGTCCATCATCCGGTCCGTGGCGCCCGAGGGCGCGGTGGTGCGGGTCGACACCGTGCGCAACCTGCTGGTGATGGTCGGCAGCCGCACCCAGGCCGAGGGCTGGCTGGACCTGGTCAACACCTTCGACGTCGACCTGCTCAAAGGCATGTCCGTGGGCGTGTTTCCGCTCAAGCACGTGACCACCCGCGAGGTCGAGGCGGCGCTGCGCCTGCTCAACGTGGCTTCGGGCGGCACCGGCGCCGCCGCGGGGGCCGCAGGGGGCGCAGCCGCGACCGGTGCGGCCGGTGGTGCCGCCCGCCTGGGCGCGGCCGCCGCCACGGCAGCGGCCACCGGCCGTGTGGGCGCCACCACCGCGGCGGGCGCCGCCGCCGCCGGTGGCGAGGCCGTCCTGCCCACCAACTTCCCGCTGTATGGCGCCCTGCGTGTGTTGCCCATCGAGCGTCTCAACAGCCTGATCGTGGTGACCCCACGCGCGGCCTACCTGGACCAGGCGCGGGAATGGATCGAGAAGCTGGACAAGCCGGGCAACTCCGGCAGCGAGCCTCAGCTGTTTGTCTACCGGGTGCAGAACGGCGCCGCGCGCCACCTGTCCGATGTGCTCAATGGTTTGTTTGGCGCGGTCGGCACACAGACGCAGGGCGCCAACAGCGGTGTGGCCCCCGGCCTGCAGCAGACCAACACCAACAACCGGGTGGGCACGACCGGCACCACCACCAGCGCGGGCACCACGCTGGCCGCCGGCGCGGGCCAAAGCACGGTGCAGGGCAGCGGCATCACCTCGGTGGCCCTGCCCAGCGGTTTGCGCATCATCGGTGACGAACTCAACAACTCGGTGTTGGTCTACGGCACGCCACGTGAATACCAGCAGATCGAAGCCACGCTCAAGCGGCTGGACATCTCGCCCACCCAGGTGCTGATCGAGGCCAGCATCATCGAGGTGACGCTGACGGATGACCTAAAGTACGGCGTGCAGTGGCTGTTCGACGAGCAAAAAGGCAGTGGTACGGGCTCAGGTGTGCTGAGTACGGTGGCTGGTGGTGTATTGGGTTCCACCCCGGCGGGCTTTTCTTACACCCTGCGCAACTCCGCAGGCGGTGTTCGTGCGGTGCTGAATGCGTTGGCCGAAAAATCGCTGGTGAAAGTCATCTCCAGCCCATCGCTGATGGTGCTGGACAACCACACGGCCAGTATCGCGGTGGGCAATCAGCAACCTATCAGGTCCAGCGAAACGGTCACCACAGGTGGCAACGTCACCACCTCCATCCAGTACAAGGACACGGGTGTGAGCCTGTCGGTGACCCCGTCGGTCAATGCCGGCAACATGGTCACCATGCTGCTCAACCAGGCCGTTACCGACGTGGGGGCGGTGGATACCGCCACGGGCCAGCGCAGCTTTCTGCAACGGCAAATCGGCAGCAAAGTGGCCGTTCGGGCTGGCGAAACCTTGGTGCTGGGCGGCTTGATTCGTGACAATTCAACCATCGGCAACTCGGGTGTGCCCGGCCTGAAGGACATTCCCATCCTTGGGGGCTTGTTTGGTCAACAAACCAATAACGGGACACGCACCGAGTTGCTTGTTGTAATTACGCCACAGGTGGTGCGCACCAGCGACGAGATCCGCGAGGTCTCTGCGGACCTGCGGTCCCGCATGCAATCCCTGCCCATGCCCGAGGCCGCCGTGGCGCCGCCGACGCGTCCTGTTACGCCTTGAGCGGTGACCTCACCGCTATACTTTATTTAACGTCATCCTATGACTTTCAGCACCTTGAACATGTCGTCCTTGTTTCGCCGTGACATGCTGTCGCGTTTCTGTGTGACCGTGGTGGCCGTCGCCGCGCTGGCGGGTTGCGCCAGTGCGCCGCCGGTGCCGCCGCAAGACACCGTGCGCCAGTTGGCCACCCAGCGGTGGCAGGCTTTGTTGGCCAAGGACTACAAGCGTGCTTACGAAATGTCGGCGCCCGCCTACCGCAAGCTCAATTCGGCCGAGATCTACACCGTTCGCAAAATGTCGGTGCCTGTGCGCTGGTTGTCGGCCAAGGTCTTGCGCGTGGATTGTGAAAGCGAAGAACGCTGTATTGCGCGTGTTGAGATCGAAAGCCGTCCCATTGCGCCCAACGCGCCCAAGATGCCGCTGGTGGGCGTGATCAGCGAAACCTGGGTCCGCGACGGCGGCCAGTGGTGGATGTTCGAGACCCTGTGAAACCCATTTTTGTGACTGTCCAGCTAAGTTGGTTAGCGCAACCGTGGAGGAGATTGCTTATCGAGCAAACGGCAACGTTGTAAAATATCAACACCGCACCTTGCTAGGCGGTCCAACAGCCCTCCCGAGGGGTGTGCTGTGCTAGCATTCAAAAGCGTAATCAACTCTCGTAGTTGCGCTAACCAACTTTTTCAACTGGAGTTTCTATGAAAAGAAATGTGATCGCTCTGGGTGTGGCTTCTGCCCTCTCCGTGCTGGCAGGTACCGCATCTGCGGCCGTGTTCGTGAACCCGACTGCAGGTACCACCACCGTCAATTCCGACGGTCTGGGCAACCAGCTGGTGTTCCCTTACTTCACCACCCAAGGTGACAACGCCACCCTGATCAACATCGTCAACACCGACACGGTGCGTGGCAAGGCGCTCAAGGTCCGTTTCCGTGGCGCTGGCAACTCCGACGACATCTATGACTTCCAGGTTCTGATGTCGCCCGGCGACATCTGGACCGCCGCCGTGACGCAAAACGCCGATGGCGTGTCGCAGCTGGCCACCAGCGACAAGACCTGCACGATCCCCTCGACCGTCAGCGGCGCTTTCGCTAACGTGAACCGTCTGGACAGCACCAAGAACACCGCTGCCCAAACCCGCGAAGGTTACATCGAAGTCATCAACATGGCTGACATCGTTGACCTGACCGGTACCAGCGATCTGTTCACCCGTGTGAAGCACGTCAGCGGCGTGGCTCCTTGCTCGGGCGCTGCCATCGAAGCTCTGGTGAGCGACTTCGCTGACTACACCGCCATGTCGGCTGCTGGCCTGGTGTACCCCACCTCGGGTCTGGCTGGTGACTGGATCATCCTGAACCAAGCCAACACCGCCGCATGGTCGGGTTCGGCTCTGGCTCTGGCCACCACCAACGCCAACGCTGTGTTCTTCCCGCAGACCGATGCCACCGCTACCGCGTCTGACGCTGTGACGGCCGATCCTCTGCTGGTGGGCGCCATTGTGCCGGCCGCTTCGTTCGACTTCCCTGACCTGTCGACCCCCTACGCCGGTACCGTGACCTCGGCCGTGGCTCAGCGCGATCTGACCACCAGCCAGCTGGCCACCACCTCGGTGCTGAACGAGTACGTGACCGACGACACCATCGCCGCCGTCACCGACCTGCTGTTCTCGCAGCCGATGCGTCGCTACTACGTTGCCGCCAACTACGCTGGCAGCAGCACCGGTACCGGTTCCGCCGCCTTCGTGCAGCGCAACACCAACGGCACCGCTGGCGCGACCTACTACAACGCCACCAACGTGACCACCGTTGTGGACCGCGTGATCTGCCTGCGCAGCGTGTCGTTCCGTGCTTGGGACCGTGAAGAGACCACCACGAGCACCCAGTTCGTGATCTCCCCCGGCGTGAGCACCAGCTACAACATCTGCGGCGAAGCAGCTGTGACCAGCATCAACAACGGCGGCGTGACCACCGGTTCCGCTCTGGACGGTTCCGTTGCTCGCAACAACATCGAAGTGCCTTACACCGATGGTTGGCTGGACTTCAACCTGGGCGCGACCTCGACGGTGGGTCTGCCTGTGATCGGCGCCAGCTTCATGCGCGCTTCCAACGGCGCTGTGAACTACGGCTTTGCCTTCCCGCACAAGAGCCGTTAATCGCGGTTTTGTGATCTGAACAAGGCGGGGGCAACCCCGCCTTGTTTTTTTGTGTTTCGCATTTGTTGTTGAGTGTTTTATGTTGTTCCAACGTGTTTGCGGCCGGTTCGCGGCCCTGGTGTCCGTCGCATGTACCGTTGTGTCTTTGTCGGCCCACGCCCAGGTGGTGGCCACCCATCCCGCAGCCAAGCTGCAGCTGACCGATCTCGCGGCCGACCTCACCCGCGTGCCCGAGGCGCAGCGCAAGACCGCGCTGGCCAATAACGAGGCTGTCAAGGCCAACGTGACCAATTTGCTCTTGCGCCGCGTGCTGGCGCAAGACGCCGTGAAGCAAGGTCTGGACAAGGATCCCGTGGTCCAGGCCATGATGGACGTGGCTCGCGACCGCGTGCTGTCTGAGCTGATGCTGCAGCGCATCGACCAGGCCAACCTGCCGAAGCAGCAGGACATCGAGGCCTATGCGCAAACGGCGTACAAGGCCAACCCCAAGCGTTTTGAGCAGCCCGAACAAATCCGGGCGCGCCACATCCTGATCAAGACCGGCCCGCCCGAGGCGCGCCAGACCGCTCAGGCCATCCTGGACCAGCTCAAGGCCGGCGCCAGCTTCGACGAGCTGGCCAAGGCCAAGTCCGAAGATCCGGGCAGCGCCAAACAAGGCGGTGATCTGGGGTTTTTTGCCAAGGGCCGCATGGTCCCGACCTTTGAGCAGGCCGCTTTCGCACTGCAAAAGCCGGGGGAACTCAGCGGGCTCATCGAGTCGCCTTTTGGCTTCCACATCATCAAGCTGGAGGAGCGCAAGCCGGCAGGTCCAGCCCCCTATGAAGAAGTCAAGGAGACCTTGCTGCGCGAAGCCCAGGGCACCTTGGCCACCGCCGGACGTGTCCAGGAGCGCGATCGCATCCTGAAGGACCTGAAGGTGGATGATGCGGTGCTGGAGGCCTTCATCAAGGCGAACGCACGCTGAGACCCACCAAACCAGCACAACACGCGAGATGACCGCAGGGGCGACGTCCAGCAGGCCGTCAGCGGATCGGCCTGCTTTCTGGTCGCACCGCTGGCTGCTGCTGTCGCTGGTCCAGCGCGAGCTGCGCAACCGCTATGCCGGCACCGCAGGGGGCTTGGTGTGGGCCTTGTTGCATCCCATGCTGATGCTGGGCATTTATGCCGTGGTGTTCCAGTGGGTGTTCCAGGTGCGTGTGCCCGATGCGCCCGCCGGTCAGCCCTATCTGTTGTCGGTGGCGTTGACCTTGTGGCCCTGGCTGGCCTTTTCCGAGGCCTTGCTGCGCGGCAGCATGGCGGTGCAGCAGCATTCGGCGTTGGTCAAGAAGGTGTCCTTTCCCAACGAGTTGCTGGTCTACAGCAGTGTCTGCGCCAGCCTGGCGGTACACGCGGCTGGGTATCTGCTGGTGCTGTTGCTGCTCACGCTGTGGGGGCTGGACGTGCACTGGCAGGCTTGGCCGGTTTGGCTGTGGGCCTGGGGCGTGCTGGGCTTGGCGGCCTTGGGGCTGGCCCTGATTCTGGGTGCCTTGCAGGTTTTCCTGCGCGACGTCGAGCAACT
Source organism: Hydrogenophaga sp. OTU3427 (assembly GCF_038440225.1). Taxonomy (NCBI): domain Bacteria; kingdom Pseudomonadati; phylum Pseudomonadota; class Betaproteobacteria; order Burkholderiales; family Comamonadaceae; genus Hydrogenophaga; species Hydrogenophaga sp. OTU3427. Next base: position 36,871 of record NZ_JASATI010000029.1, read on the forward strand.
GCTGGGGCAATGCCTCACCCTGTTCTTCTACGCCACCCCCATCATTTACCCCATGGCCCTGGTGCCACCGGCCTTGCGCCAGGTGATGCGGGCCAATCCGCTGGCCCACGTGCTCGAAGCGGTGCGCCAGACGGGGCTGGGCCAGGGCTGGCCCAGTGTGGCCGTGTGGCTTGGCGCGCCGTTGGCGGGCGCCCTCCTGTGCTGGGCGGGCCACGTCTGGTTCCGGCGCTTGTCTCCCCATTTCGAAGACCAGCTGTGAACGGCACCAACGACGACGTTCTCATTCGCCTGCAGGGCGTGAGCAAGCATTACCCGGTGGCACCCCCTGGCCGCCAGCGACTGGCCCAGGTGTGGTCCTTGCTGAGGGGACGCGAACCGAGGCAGGTGTTTCATGCCCTGAGCGATGTGTCCTTCGACATCCGGCGCGGTGAGTCGCTGGGCCTGGTGGGCGTGAACGGCGCGGGCAAGTCCACCCTGCTCAAGCTGATGGCCGGTGTGGTGTCGCCCAGCCACGGCAGCCTGACGCGCCAGGCCCGTGTGGGCGCCCTGCTGGAGCTGGGGGCCGGTTTCCACCCCGAATACACCGGGCGCGACAACGTGTTCCTGGCCTGCGCCCTCATGGGTCTGAGCCGCAGCGCCACCCAGGACCGCATGGACCACATCCTGGGCTTTGCCGATATTGGCGAACACATCGACCAGCCCATCAAGCACTACTCCTCGGGCATGGTGGTGCGCCTGGGTTTCGCGGTGGCCACCAGCGTCACGCCCGAGGTGCTGATCACCGACGAGGTGCTGGCCGTGGGCGATGAGTCCTTCCAGAAAAAATGCATGGCCTGGATGGAGCGCTACCTGGGCGACGGCGGCACGCTGCTGCTGTGCTCGCACAGCATGTACCACATCCAGAAACTGTGCCAGCACGCCCTGTGGCTGCACGGTGGGCGGGTCCAGCAGCAGGGCGGCGCGGCCGATGTGACACGTGCCTACCTGGCCTGGCACGAGGAGCGCGACCGCGTGGCCAAGGCCGGCGCGTCGCAGGCCGAGCCCAGCGCCGAACAGGCGGCCGGTGGTGCCTACCAGGTCAAGGCCATGCGCCTCAACGGTCAGGACACGCTGGAGCCGCTGGTGCTGCCGCCCCATGGCGCACTCACCGTGTCGGGCGCCGTGTATTCACCCGATGGACGCACGCCCCAAGTGGCGGTGGGGGTGGTGCGCGCCGATGGCACGCCCATCTATGGCGTGGTGAGCGAGATGGACGGACACAGCTTGCGGCGTGGCGCCGATGGGCTATACCACTACGCCGTCAGTTTCACCTCATTGCCCCTGCTCCCTGGCCGCTACATCGCGCGCTCGCATGCCATGGACCCCGAGGGGCTGCGTCTGTTTGATCATGTCGAACGCCCCTTCGAAGTCGGCGGCAACAGCCGCGAGCTGGGCTATGTGCATCTGGCCCACACCTGGGCCGAGTCATCCGAATCCGAACACCCATGAACCCACACGCCCAAGCCCTGCTGGTGCAGGCGCAACAACAGCTGGCACAACACGACACCGCCGGCGCTGGCGTCAGCCTGGCCGCGGCGCTGGACCTGGAGCCCAGCTTCCTGGCGGCACACAACCTGCGCGAGCAGCATCGCTTGCCAGGCAATTTCTCCGACTGGACCGGCGTCAATGCCGTCATCTCGCCCGACGACGACATCTTCCGTTTTTTTGCGGCGCACCCGACCTCGCGCAACCCATTGCGCGACTACCTGTCCGACGGCTGGCGCACACAGTCCGAACTGCAGCGTGTGCTGGATGTGGCAGGCAAGAGCCTGTACCGCTGCCCGAGTTTCCTGGAGTTCGCCAGCGGCCATGGGCGCTTCACACGCCACCTGGCGCAGGTGCTGCCGGCGGGCAGCCTGACCGTCAGCGACGTGGTGCCCGGCAGCGTCGAATTCCTGTGCCACCATTTCGGGGTCAGAGGTTTCGCCTCGACCGCGTTGCCCGGCGCGCTGCACATACCCGAGCGCTACGATGTGGTGTTCGTGCTGTCGCTGTTCAGCCACCTGCCCGACGCCACCTGGGGCGCCTGGCTGGCCCGCCTCCATCAGGCGGTGGCGCCGGGTGGTGTGCTGGTGTTCTCCACCCACGGCGAAAAGTGCGCGCGCCTGTCGGGCGTCCACTGGGACGCCAACGGCTATGCCTTCTTTGCCTCCAGTGAATCGAACGCCATCGACGGCGCCGAATACGGCACCACCTACACCTCGGCCGACTACGTGAAACGGGCCATCGCCGCCGTGGCCCCACGCGCCCAGGTGTTCCACCAGCCCGACGCCTTCTGGGGCAACCAGGACGCGTTTGTTGTCACCGCCTGAGTTTCTGGATTTTTTATGTCGAACAAGTCGATGAACAAGACCATGGGCACCACGGTGCTGACGCCCCGGGCACCGGTGATGGACGCCAACCTGCTGTTCCAGAGCGGTTACCTGTCGCACCAGAAGGGCGACCTGCCGCAGGCCGAGCGTTGGTACAAGCAGGCGTTGACCCTGGCGCCACGCCATCCCCATGCCTTGCACATGCTGGGGGTGCTGGCGGCACAGGTCGGGCAGTTCGATCAGGCGACCCGCCTGATCTCGGAGGCGGTGCGCCACGCGCCGGGCGACTTCTCCATGCTCAACAACCTGGGCAACGCGCTGGTGAAGTGCGAGCGATTTGCCGAGGCCGTGGAGGTGCTGGACCGTGCCGTGGCCCTGGTGCCCGACAGCCCCCAGGTGCTGAACAACCGTGGCAACGCCCTGTTGGGGTTGCGCCGCTACCGCGACGCCGTGCTGAGTTATCAGAAGGCCATCGATCTGAAGCCCGACTACGTCGATGCCTTGTGCAACCAGGGCAAGGTGTACGCGAGCTTCCATTTCCCCAACGACGCGCTGGACTGCGCCGACAAGGCCCTGGCGATGGCGCCGGACTCCCTGTCGGCCAAGACCCTGCGCGGCCATGCCTTGGTGGCCTTGCAGCGGGCTCAGGAGGCGATGGCGGCATTTGGTGAAGTGCTGATGGTTGACGACAGTTACGCCGATGCCCACTGGGGGCGGGGTGTCGCTCTGGTGGAGTTGCATCAGTACGCCATGGCCGTGGAGTCGTTCGAGCGCTCGCTCGCGCTCAAGCCCGCCTTGACCGAGGTGTATCCAGAACTGGCCGAGGCCTTGTTCAAGGTGGGGCGTCATCGCGACGCGCTTTCGGCGGTGCAGACCGCCGTGGAGCGGCGACCGGACAACATCAAGTGGGTGATGGCGCAAGTGGCGTTGCAGGCCAAGGTCTGTGCCTGGGACCAACTGCAACCACGGCTGGATCGTTTGCTCGCGGCCTCCCGTGCAGGACAGCTGGAAGACGCAAGTGCCTTCGCCATGCTGGGCATTTCCGATGATCCCCAGGTCAACCGGCTGACCGCCGAGAGCACCGCCAAGGCGCGCTACCCGGTGAACGTCCAGCTGGGCGCGATCGCGCCGCGCGTTGCTGGCGACAAGACCAGGGTGGCCTACCTTTCCGCGGATCTGCGTGACCATGCCGTGGGGCGCCTGATGGTGGAAACCCTGGAGTTGCACGACCACCAACGCTTCGAATGGGTGGCGTTCTACTGTGGCAAGCACAAGGCCGGTGACACGATGCACGAGCGTGTGCGTGCCAGCTTCGACCACTTCATCGACATCAACGACAAGAACGATGTCGAGGTGGCGCAGCTGGCGCGCGATATGGGCATCGACATCCTGGTGGACCTGACCGGCTACACCTCCTTCGGGCGCCCCGGCATCCTGGCGCTGCGCGCGGCACCCGTGCAGGTCAACTACCTGGGCTACCCCGGCACGATGGGCGCGCCCTACGTCGACTACATCCTCGCGGACCCGGTGGTCATTCCGCCCGAGGCGCGCGAACACTACACCGAAAAGGTGGTGACGCTGCCCCACGCTTACCAGCCCAACGACCGCAAACGTGTGGTGGCCCACACGCCCACCCGCGCCGAGGCGGGCTTGCCGGACACGGGCACCGTGTTCGCCTGCTTCAACCAGAACTACAAGATCTTGCCCGCCACCTTCGATGCGTGGATGCGCATCCTGCAACAGGTGCCGGGCAGTGTCTTGTGGCTGCTGGAGGACACGCCGCTGGTGGTGGAGAACCTGCGCGCCGAGGCCGTGAAACGGGGCGTTGCCGGCGAGCGCATCGTGTTCGCCAAGCGCGTGCCGCCGCCCGAGCACCTGGCCCGCCAGCGGCTCGCCGATCTGTTCCTGGACACCTTGCCCTACAACGCACACACCACCACCAGCGACGCGCTGTGGGTGGGCCTGCCAGTGCTGACGCTGCAGGGACAGGCTTTTGCCGGCCGTGTGGCGGCCAGCCTGCTGACCGCCGCCGGTGTGCCCGAACTGATCACCCACACCACCAGCGAATACGAAGCCCTGGCCGTGGCGCTGGCGCTGGACCCGGCGCGCCTGACCGCCTTGCGCGAGCGCCTGCTGGCCCAGCGCGACACCTGCCCGTTGTTCGACACGCCGCGCCTCACGCGCGACATCGAACGCGCGTACGAGGCCATGGTGCAGCGCCACGCGCAAGGCCTGCCGCCCGAGCACATCGCGTTGAGCGCCTGACCGTGGCCGAGCCGCCGCAGCACACCTACGAACGCCCGGCGCTGGACCCGGTGCGGCGCAGCTCGCTGTCGGTGTTGTCCGCCTTCGTGGCGCCACACACCCGCGTGCTGGACCTCGGCACCGGCAGCGGCACGCTGGGGCGCCATTTGCGCGACCACAAGGCCTGCCATGTGGACGGCTTCACCGTGAGTGCCGAGGAGGCCGCGCTGGCCGCGCCTGGCTACGCCAGCGTGCGGGTGGGCAACCTGGAGGTGGCCGGCTGGTCGGCGGCGTTTGACGCGCTGTCCTACGACTGCGTGGTGTGCGCCGACGTGCTGGAGCACGTGCGCCAGCCCGAGGCGGTGCTGCGCGAATGCCGGGGCCTGCTCAAGCCGGGCGGGCTCTTGCTGGTGTCGGTGCCCAACGTGGCCTATGCCGGCCTGGTGGCCGACCTGCTGCACGGGCGCTGGGAGTACGGCCCCGAAGGCCTGCTCGACGTGTCCCACCTGCGTTTCTTCACCCGCGATGCCTTCACCAGCCTGCTGCAGCGTGAAGGCTGGCAACTGCACCGCGCCGAGCCCGTGCCCCAGCCCTGGTTCGAGACCGAGTTCGCGCGCCCCTTCGACCACCTGCCGCCGGCCGTGGCCGACTACCTGCTGGCGCAGCCCCATGCCAGCGTCTACCAGTGGGTGTTCGTGGCCGGCCTGGCGCCTGCCGACGCCGCGCCAGCCACGCCCTTGCCGCCGCTGCCCGACCTGTCGGTGGCCGCCTACGTCGCGCAGTTGTTTGTCGACCGCGGACAGGGCTACAGCGACGCCACCAAGCTGCAGGCGCTGGGCCGCATGGGTGTGCACGGCCAGACGCTGCGTTTTGCCCTGCCCGCGCAGGGCGGGCTGCGGCGCCTGCGCCTGGACCCGGCGGACCGGCCGGGGTTCTGGCACCTGCGGCAGATCGTGCTACGCGGCAGCGCTGGGCGCGTGTTGTGGCAATGGGCGGCCAACGCCGAGGGCCTGGCGCAGCTGCAGCCTGCCTTGCGTCACCAGTTGCACCTGGGTGTGGCCGATGAAGCGCGCGGCGTGTTGCCGCTGCTGCTGACCGGTGACGATCCCCAGCTGGAACTGCCCGTGCCGGCGGCGGTGCTGGCGGCCTGCGAGGGGCAGGCCTGTGTGCTGGAGGTGTGGTGCGACTGGCCCTGGTCGGCCGATTACCGCGCCGCCATCCAGGCCCTGCAGGCGCCGGGCATGCCCGTGCCGAGTCCGGCCCCGGACACCAGGGCCCCGCATCCATCGCCTTCCTTCTGGCAGCGCTTGCGCGGCCTGGCGCGCGGCTGGGTGCGCGGCGACGATGTCCTGGCCCCATCTCCCCCGAACACCACGGTGTTCCAGCCCGCCACCGATGACGTGGTCGAGATCATCGTGCCCGTCTACGGCAACCTGCCGCTGGTGCGGCGTTGCCTGCAATCGGTGCTGGCGTCGGCGGGTGCCGCGCACTGGCACCTGACCGTGCTCGACGACGCCAGCCCCGACGCCGAGACACGGGCCTGGCTGGGCGAATGGGCGCAGGCCCACCCCGAGCACACGGTGCTGCTGGGCGCCACCAACGTGGGTTTCGTGGCCACCGTCAACCGGGGCATGCGCCTGGCCGGGCGGCGCGACGTGGTGCTGCTCAACAGCGACACCGAGGTGGCGGGCGACTGGCTGGACCGCCTGCGCGCGGCGGCCCACGGCGCGGAGCGCGTGGCCTCGGTCACGCCGTTTTCCAACAACGCCACCATCTGCAGCCTGCCGCGTTTCTGCGAGGACAACCCCTTGCCCGCTGGGCACAACACGGCCAGTGTGCACGACGCGGTGTCGCGGCTGCTGCACGGGCGCACGGTGGACATCCCGACCGCGGTGGGTTTCTGCATGTACATCCGGCGCGATTGCCTGGACGAGATCGGCGAGTTCGATGCCCAGCACTTTGGCCTGGGTTATGGCGAGGAAAACGACTTCTGCATGCGAGCGGGCGCACGCGGCTGGCGCCACCTGCACGCGCTCGATGTGTTTGTCTACCACCAGGGTGGGGCCAGCTTCAGCGAGCGCCGTTTCGCGCTGCAGCAGAACGCGCTCAAGGCCTTGCTGGCCCTGCACCCCGACTACGAAGACCGCGTGCGGGCCTTCGTGGCGCAGGACCCCGCCAAGCCCCACCGCGAAGCGGTGGTCCAGACGCTGGGGCTCTGACGGCGGCCCCGGTGGCTGGGCCGCCGGAGGGGGCTGGTCAGCCGGTGGCCCGTTCGCACCACCGTGTCCACATGCCGCGCAGCGCCTGCACGAAGTGTCCCGCGAAGCGGGGTGCGTCGAACACCGGCGAGGCCAGCACCTGATCGCGCAGGGACGCGCGCAGCGCGGCCAGGCGTGGCAGGTCTTGCGCCTGGGCGATGGCCTTGGCCAGGTAGTCGTCTGCGTCGGTGGCGATCCAGTCGGGCAGCCCGGCGTTGGTCAGCAGCCCAACGCCCTGGCGGGCCAGGAAGCTGTCGCCGGCCAACGTCAGCACCGGCACGCCCATCCACAAGCTTTCCGCGGTGGTGGTGCCGCCGGTGTAGGGGAAAGGGTCGAGGCCGATGTCGACGCGGTGGTAGGTCTCCAGGTACTGCTGGCGTGGCGACACCCCTTCGAGGATCAGGCGCTCGGCGCCCACGCCGTGGCGGGCGAAACGCTGGAGCAGGCTGTCGCGCACCACGGGGTCGTCGAAGGGCTTGGCCTTGAGCATCAGGCGGCTGTCGGGCAAGCGCAGCAGCAGGCGTGACCACAGCGCGATCACCTGGTCGTTGAACTTGCTGAGGTTGTTGAAGCAGCCGAAGGTGATGTGGCCGTTGGCCAGCGCGGGCAGCGGGGCCACCTCCACCTGTTCTTCCGGCGCCGTGAAGCACAGCCGGGTTTCCGGCAGGCGCCAGATGGATTCGGTGAAGTACTTTTCCTGGTCGGGCGGCAGGGTGTGCGGGTCGGCGATCAGGTAATCGATGGCCGGCACGCCCGTGGTGGCGAAGTAGCCCAGCCAGGACACCTGCACCGGGGCTGGTTTCCAGGCGAAGGCGGGCAGGCGGTTGTGGCCCGTGTGGCCCGACAGGTCGATCAGGATGTCGACGCGGTCTTCGTGGATGCGCTGGGCCAGCTGTTCGTTGTTGAGGCCGATGGTCGATTGCCACTGTACGAAGCGGGGTTTGATGCGGGCGGTCAGGGCATCTTCCGTACGGTCGGTGTGGTAGGCCAGCAGCTCCAGGCTGTCGCTGTGGAATGCTTGCAGGGCGCCGACCACGCCCTCGACGAAGTAGCCCACCGGGTGGCTCTTGAGGTCACCCGAGACGATGCCGATGCGCAGCTTGCGTTGTGCATCGGTCGAGCCCAGCCAGGTGGTGTAGGGCACAACGCTGCCGCTGACGATGTCGCCATAGCGCTGGGCATCGGCAAACATCTGTTCGGGGGCCAGGCTGCCCAGGTAGTTCTGAGCGAACAGCATGCCGCCCAGCGCCTCGGCAAAACTGGGCTGTATCGCCAGGGCCGTGCGGTACTGTGCCAGACCCTCTTCCAGTTGCCCCATGCCGACCAGGGTGGAGCCTATGCTGGTGTGGGCCTCGGCGTAGTTGGGCTTCAGTGCCAGCGCCTGTTCGAAGTTCTTCTTGGCGTTCTCGTATTCGCCCAGATGCCGCAGCACCTCGCCCAGGCCAAAGTAGGCTGTGTGCAGCTTGGGGCTGAGCACCTGGGCGCGGTCGAAACTCGTGGCGGCGAGTTCGTATTTCCCCAACTCCAGCAAGGCCGTGCCCAGGTTGACGAAGGCATGGGCGTAGTTGGGCCGCAGCTCCAGGGCCTTGCGCAGGCTGTTGAATGCGTCCTGCAGCCGCCCGGCATCGGTCAATGCCACGCCCAGGTTGTTGTAGGCCTCGGCCGAGCGGGGATCGAGCCTGAGCGCGGCCTGGAAGCAGGCCATGGCTTCGTCGCGCTGCCCTTGCTCGCGCAACGCCGTGCCCAGGTTGTTGTGGGCCTCGGCCAGTCCGGGCTGCAGGGCCAGCGCCTGGCGGAAGCTGGCGATGGCCTCGTCGAGACGTTTGGCGTCCTGCAGCGCGTGGCCCAGGTTGCTGTGGGCTTCGGCGTCACGCGGCAGCAGTTCCACGGCGCGCTGGGCGGCAAGCAGGCCGTCCTTGTTCTGCGCCAGCAGGGCGGCGCACAGGACTTTCCAGGCCTGGCCCAGGCGCGGTTGCTGGGCGAGCAGCGCCGTCACCCGGGTTTCCACTTCCGCGAAGCGCTGCTGGTTGAACAGGGCCAGCAACTGGTTCAGCTCGTTCTGCACGGCCATCTGGCCTTGCACACCAGGCAAGGCATAGCGGTGGGAGAAAGCCGTCTGCATGACCAGCTTCTGGGGAGGTTTGGTGGGTTTCATAAGGCAATCTCGTGGCGGGCGTCATTGGTCGCCTGCAAGGGGTGTCAATTATCGACCGAGCCGACGCCGGAGGATGCCGCGCAGCGCCATCAGCTTGGCCAGCCAGGGACGGCGGGCCATTTGCGCGCGCAGTTGGTCCCGGCTGACATGGAGCAGGGCATTGCTGCGCACGTATTCCTCGGCCATCTGGCGCACGATCACCGGGTTGGCCTGGAACTGCAGGGCCTGCTGGCGCGACACGGCGTCGCGGTAGGCCTCGTCCAGCTTGAGCTGGCGCTGGGCCGAATGGTCGATCTCGGCCGGCACGCGGTACTTGGACGTCACCTTGCGCAGCTGCACGAAGTCGTGCTGCATGGTGTAGCGCGTCCACAGGTTCCAGTCTTCGAGCTGGTCCATGTCCTCGGCGAAGCCGCCCAGCTGCTCGAACAGCGAACGGTGGAACAACACCGCCTGGATGGGCATGTAGTTGTGGTGCCACATGGCCGTGCGGGAGAAGGGCTCGTCGGGGTAGGTGTCGAAACGCAGCTCGTCGTAGACGGCGCGGTCCTTGTCCTGGGTACGGGTGAAGACCCGCCACGCCAGGGCGTAGGCGCCCTTGACCTGGTGTTGCCGCACGGTCTGCAGCAGCACCTCCACGTGGTCGGCGAAGAACAGGTCGTCGTCGTCCAGGAAACACAGCCACTCGCCACGCGCCTCGGCCATGGCGCGGTTGCCGGCGACCGAACGGCCCTGGGCCGGCGACAACCGCACATAACGCACCGCCAGCCGGTCCTTGAACTCGGCGCACACGGCCTCGCCGTCGGCCGAACCGTCTTCCACCACCACTGCTTCCACGTGGGGCCAGGTCTGCTGTGCCACCGACTGCAGGGCCTGGCGCAGGAAGGCAGGCCGGTGGTGGGTGCGGATCAGGATGGACACCAGGGGCTGCGGCTGACCGGCCTGCTCGGCCTGGCTCTGGAAGGCGTGGAAGGCGCCTTCGCGCCGGGGTTCGTAGCCCCAGCCGTTGAAGCAGGGCTCGAAACCGGGGGCCGACTGGTGGCTGCGCCGGAAGTGGCGGTAGTTGCGCACGAAACGCCAGATGGCGCGTGCGATGCCCTTGCGCCGGCCCTCGAAGGACTGGGGCAGCAGCATCTCGGCCACGGCCATGCCCAGGCCTTCGAGCACCCGTTTGCGACCCGAATAGCGGGCCCGCAGGCACAGGTTGACGTAGATGCCTTCCAGCGCCTGCAGGGGCTTGACCTCCTCGGGCCGGCTGTAGGTGTGGTGCACCACCGCGCACTGCGGGATGTAGCGTATGCGCCAGCCTGCGCAGCGCAGGCGCCAGGACAGGTCCACGTCCTCGCCGTACATGAAGATGCGCGGCTCGAAGCCCCGTACCGCACGCATGGCCTCGGTGCGCAACAGCACCGCCGCGCCACTGACCCAGACGGTGTCCAGCGTGGCCGGGTCGTAGGCCTTGGGGTGTTCGTAGGGGATCTGGCGCATCTCCCAGGCGGCCACCCGGGCGTCGTCGTGGCGCGCCACATCCCACAGGCAGCGCAGCGCGCCCGGCTCCAGCACGGCGTCCTGGTTGAGCAGCAGCACATGGCTGGCCGGCGTGTCCTCCAGCAGCGCATTGACGCCGCCGCCAAACCCCAGGTTGCCGCGCCCGCCCGACACCCGAAGCGTCAGGCCACGGGCGCGGGCCTGGTCGTACAGGGCGAGCAGTTCGGGCGGCACGCCGTTTTCGTCGTCGTTGTGCCAGATGCCCCAGCTCAGCGGCACGCCCTCGGTTTGGGCCGACACCAGGGTGTCCAAGGTGGCTTGCAGGTCGCCCAGCTGAGCGCGGTAGGCGACCGTCAGTATTTCAATGCTCATGGTGTCGTGTTCAGAACGTACAAAACGTTCTCAGCGCCCGGTCAGGGCTTTCCAGCGCCGGTGGGCAGCGCGCAGCAGCGGATGCTTGGCGTTGGCTGCTTGCAGCGCCTGCTGGAGTTCGGCAATGTCGCCTTCGAGTTTGTGGATCCACTGCCCACGGGCGTCGTGGTCGCGGGCGAGGGTGTCGAGTTCCTGCCGCATGGCCGCAGCCTCGCGCCGCGCGGCGTCCAGGTCGCCCTGCAGGCGCAGCAGCTCCAGCCGGAAGAAGTGGCTGTCCAGGTGCGTTTGTGCGAGGTGCTGCAACTCGGCGTCCTGGGGCGGCAGCGTGGTGGGCGTGTGGGTCATTCTGTAGTGGGTTTCCAGGCGGGCGACCATGTCGGCCACACTGGGTTCCGGCGGGCCGCTCGGCGCGGGCGGCGGGCGTTGCAGCGTCTGGTCGATGCGCTGGGCCAGTTCGGCGGGCGGCAGCGCGGGATCGTACACCTCGCCCCGGCCGTGCCGGCGCACCCGTTCACCCAGGGCGCCCTGATCGGGCACCAGCACGGGCCAGCCAGCCAGCCAGACGTCGGACAGGGCATAGCAGAAGCTTTCGGGCTGTCCGGCCGGGAACAGCACCAGCCGGACCCCGTGGCCTCGCAGCAGGCCCGGCAGATCGACTGGTTCGAACGGCCCGTGCACCCACAGGCGTTCCGGCACCTTCCAGCCCTGGGCGAGTTGGCCATCGGCGTAACCGATCAGCACCACACGGCGATGCGGCGGCAGCGCCGCGCACACGTCCAGCAGGTGCTGCAACCCTTTGTGGGGGCCCATGGCACCGACCACCGCGATGTCGAACACGCCGGCGGGCAGGGGGGCGGCCGTTGCACTCGGTGCCTCGACAGGCGCCACCCCGTTGGGGAGCAGGATGCAGTCCAGTGGTTCGACCCCGTGTGCGTCGAGATGCCGGGCCACCACCTGGCGCAGGTAGTCGCTGGGCGCGGTCAGCAGCGTGGCCCGCCGCATGAAATCCAACTGGGCCCGTTGTTCGTCCGCTTGTCCTTCGGTGAAGGTGATGTCGTGCAGGGTGAGCGCCAGCGGGCTGCGGGTGCTGGCCATCAGCGCCTGCGCCGCCGCGCGCACCGTGGGCGACGCGGCATGGGCGTGCAGCCAGGCCGGCCGGCCCAGGGCGGATGCGTCTTGCGGTCCCAGGGCGGACAGCGCCGTGAAGTGGTGGCCTGGGGCTTCCAGGACCCACTGCCCGTTGCTCACATGCAGCACGCGGTCCTGGGGCCGGTGCCGCCACAGCTCGCGCACGAAGCGGTCCACGCCGCCGCCGTTGGGCGGCACGAGGTGCAGCACCCAGTCGCTGTGGGTCGGGTCGGTCGGGGGGGCGGATGCGGCGGGCATGGAGGTTGGGGCAGCAGGGCAGGCGCCCGATTATCCGGGCAAGCCCGGAGCGGCCCTGGCGAGCCACTACACTCGCCGCGATGAATGCCTATGGACACGACTGTTGCGGGCGTGCCCAGGCCGTGACCCAGCGGGCTGCCTGGTGCTTATGAAGTTCAATCTTTGTCTTATTCGCCCCGAAGGCCATGTGCACGCCTCCGCCTACGACGAGGTGCTGGACGTGCTTGAGGCTGCCTTGACCTCACTCGGGCACCCGGTCGCACGCTCTGTCAATGGTATTCAACCCGACGCAAGAAACATTGTGTTCGGGTTCTACTTCCTGGATCACGCCCTTGCCCCCCAGTTGCCACGGGACACCTTGCTGTTCAACACCGAGCAACTGGTGCGTGACGACAGCCCGATGGCGAGATCGACTTTGTGGTGGTGCCAGCAGGGCTTCGAGGTCTGGGACTATTCCCCCGCAGGCGTGGCGCATCTGAAGGGTTTGGGTGTTTCCGCGAAGCTGTTCAGGCTGGGTTTCCATCCGGCACTGGCCCGCATCGCCCCCGCGGCCGAGCAGGATATTGACGTGCTGTTCTACGGCTCCATCAATGAACGCCGGCGAAACATCATTGAAGCGCTCAAGCAGCGGGGCCTGCATGTGTTCCTGGCCTTCGGCGCCTATGGCAAGCCTCGCGATGCCCTCATCGCGCGTTCCAAGGTCGTTCTGAACATGCACTACTACGACTCCAAGATATTCGAGGTCGTGCGCTGCTTCTACCTCATGGCCAATGCCAAGGCCGTTGTGTCCGAAGCGGGTGCTGATACGCTGATGGATGAGGTCTACCGGCCAGGACTTTTGACGGCGCCCTATGAGGAACTGGCCGCTCACTGCGTATCCTTGGTGACCGACGCCCCGCGGCGCGCGGCGCTCGAACGGCAGGCGCTGCATACCCTGCGCCAGATCGATCAGGTGGACATCGTGCGCCGGTTGCTGGCGTCGTGACGCTGCGCAGGCACCTGTTCGGGCCACCGCCGAGGCCAGGCCACTTTCTTGTTCGGCGTGTGAGGGACCCGCCAGCGTCCGGTCCGCATAATGCGGGCCAACCACTGGTTTTCGGAACACACACACATGGATTTCCTGCAGCAACTGCTTGGTCTGGACCGGCTCACCGAAGTGGTGGACATCGGCGCCAATCCCATCGATGGCGATCCGCCCTACAAGCCCATGCTGAAGCAGGGGCTGTGCCGGGTCACTGGCTTCGAGCCGCAGCCTGAGGCGCTGGCCCAGCTGAACCAGGCCAAGGGGCCGAACGAACGTTACCTGCCCTATGCCGTGGGCGACGGCGGCACCCACACCTTGAACGTGAGCCGGGCATCGGGCATGACCAGCCTGTTCGAGCTGCACTCCGACACCTTGGCGATGTTTCCCTTTTTTGGAAAGGCGGGCGAGGTGCTGGAGCGTGTGCCGGTGTCGACCCATGCGCTGGATGGCTTGTCGGACATCGAGCGCCTGGATTTTCTCAAGATCGATATCCAGGGGGCGGAGCTGTCGGTGTTCCAGCACGGCAGCGAGAAGCTCAAGAGCGCGGTGATGGTGCAGACCGAGCTGTCGTTCATCCCGCTGTACAAGGACCAGCCGGTGCTGGGCGACATCGACCTCGAACTGCGGCGCCAGGGTTTTGTGCCGCACTGTTTTGCCGCTATCAAGCGGTGGCCTGTGTCGCCCTGCCTGTTGAATGGCAATCCCCGCCATGCCCTGAACCAGCTGCTGGAGGCCGACCTCGTCTACATGCGCGACCTGCGCTACCCGGAGCGCTTCACCGACGACATGCTGCGACACCTGGCCATGCTGGCCTACCACTGCTACAACTCGTTCGACGTCTCCATGCGTTGTATCGAACTGCTGCAGTCCCGGGGGCGCCTGGCGCCCAACACGGTGGCTGCCTTCACGAAGGCCATTCCGCCCGAGCGGGTGCCGCGCCCGGCCTGATCACCCCCTTGCGGTGGGCGTGGGTGCTTCACGCACGCCGTGCGGCCAGGTGCAGCACACCGGCCACCACACACAGGTTGGCGGTCAACATCGTCCTGTCGATGCTGGTGGCGAGGTGCCAGGTCAAGTCGTTGGGCGTGATGAGGTAGACGGTGACGATGGCCAAGGTGTACAAGGCGGCAAACGCAAAAACCGGCCATGCCCTCAGCAATTGGGCGCGCCTGAACGCCCAGGCCATCGCACCGAGCAACGCCACGCCATACAGGCCCGAGTGTTTCAGCACCGCACCCGCGATGGCCTGAATGCCCGCCGGGTCACGCACCCTGCCCCACCCCCTTTCCAGGATGCCCGGGACAAACAGGTCGCCCTGTATGTGGTGCAGGTGCAAGGGCATGCGCCACAACACGGCATAGAGCACGAAGGGCACCAGGGACCAGGCCAGCCATTTCCATCGGCCCCACAAGGCGGGGAGGGCACACACCCACAACAGCAGCGCCGCCAGCAAGCCTTCGTTTTTCAGGAAGATGATGTTGGACACCACCAGCACCCACAGGACACAGTCCTGCGGGTCGTCTTCCGTGGTGGAGGGACCCAGATGCCGTTCCCACATCCTTGACAGCAGCACACAGGCACAAGCGCAATAGAGGGCGAGCACGGCGTCCATGTAACCGTTCAACAAGAGCCTGTCACCCATCAGCAGCAGGGCGGTGGCCATCAGATTGAATGCCGCGCGGCTGGCCATTGCCCACCCCAGCGCCAGGATGGCCGGCAGCAGCACCATGACCACGGACAGCCTGGGGAACACCTCGTTCCAGTGGCCGACGCTCTTTGCCAGCGAAGCAGCCAGGGCCGGGACCAGCAGCGGGTAGTCGTTGTGGCTCCAGCCGGCGTAGTTGTCCAGCTGTGCGTACAGGTTGTTGTCGAAAAAGATCCGCTTGGCGTGAAAAAACCAGATGGATCTGGCATCCCAGTCCGTGATGGGCGCGCTCAGTGCAATCGCGGCCAACGCGCCGATCAGGAGCACCACCGACAGCCCATTCCTGGGCGGTCGCCATGAAAAGACGAGGGTGAGCGCGGCGAGCGCGGCATACAGGGCCGGATGGGCATACCAGCCCATGGCCCACAAGACCATGTTCAGGAGGTTCATCAACATCAGGCCGCAGGCCAGACGCCAAAGAAGGTCACTGGGGCTGTGGGGTGCAGTCATGCAATGAGACCTTGATTCCAGACTGGATCAAGCGGCAGGTGTTTGAAACGTCTTCGCCCTGGATCGCAAACATGAATCCCGCGTTGTCCGAGATTCTGACCGGGTACAAATACTCAATCGATCGTTGGTAGACGAGCACGTCGTTGGTGAGTGCGTTCGACAGCCGGAAGGTTTTGATCGCTCTTGCCTGGGCCACCACGGCCATTTCCTGGACCGCCACAGGCAAGGCATCGGCGCCGCGTCCCTGCTGGAAGGCCAGCGGTATGTCTTCGTGGTCTTTGAGATGGTGTTTGGTGAAGCTGAACAGGACCAGCCAAAACACAACAAACGACATCGAGGTGAGGGAAAAAAGCCTTTTCATCGGCACCCTGGCCCCCTTGTCATTGGCACGCATAGTCTGGCTGCGCACCGCTGTTCCTGAAAGGGTCCACCAGCGCATCCGAATAGGTGCCCAGCAGCAAGCGCTCCTTGGGCAGCCAATGGGCCCGGAAATAGCGGCTGAAGCTTGCCAGGCTTTCACCCTTGGCGGTCAGGCGGACACAGCCGTTCTGGATGGCGATGGTGCCCGATGCCAGCTGCTCCGTGAGGCGCACGTCGACCAGGCGGTGTTCTTTCAGGTATTCGTCGGTGAACACCTGCGCGAAACGCGCCTGCTGGATGCCGCCGCCACGTTGCTGGAGCTTTTCCAGGATGTAGAAGGACAGCGAGCGGTCGATCACGGTGGGCACGGAAATCGCCATGGCGTAGCCGGACAGCAACCAGATGACCACCAGCAGCAGCCGCTCGAAATGGTTGAACACCCGGAAGCCCTTGAGCACATACAGCAGCGCCCCGGTCGCCAGGGCCGCCATCACGGCGTCGGCGATGGCGGCGTAGAAGACCACATCCACCTTGAAGAAGTTGGCGTGCAGGTAATACGTCGGGATGAGCACTGACAGAAACAGCGCGGTGGCCAGCGCGGCCCGAATGAGTTTCATTGCTTGAACACCAGAAATTTGTTGCCGAGGTAGCTCGCGGCGACCTGGATGGCAGTGGCCACGAGGAATCCGCCTCGATAGTCCCAACCCAGGAAGTCGGTCCACACCAGCAGCAGCAGGCCGTGGAACACGGCCAAGGCCCCATACAGGCCGCTGAACTTCATCGCCTGGCCAAGGATGCCGCTCTCGGTCCGGGAGAAGACAAAATACCGGCTGCCCAGAAACGACGCACCGATGCCGAACAGCGCGGCCACAAAATTCGCCAGACCCGCTGAAACAAAGCCCAGGACGTTCAGGTTGAGCGACAGCACGCCGTAGTGCACGGCGGTGGCGGCCACGCCGTTGATGCCGTATCGGACCAGCTCACCAGCGTTTCGATTCATGCCGGCACAGAGGAGGGTTGGGTTTCGGCCACGTGTTCAATGAAGTCCCGGTAAGCGATGGCGGTGGCGACCGCGCCGCCACGCACCACCCCGGTCAGCATCAAGGTCATCAGGGCCAGTGCCCCCGTCTGGAGGAACATCAGCACGAGGATGCCCAGCGCCACCGAAAACCAGCCGGGGGTGGAAAAGCCCAGCACCTTCAGCACCACCGCGGCCCCCGCGCCCAGGATGGACAGGCTGGCGATCAGGGCGCAAGCAATGCCGACCCGCACCAGCACATCCTCGGCGAACACCATGAGGCCCTTGAAGCCGTGCAGCGCGAGGCCGACAAAGTTCATCTTGGACTTCCCGGCATAACGTGGGCCACGGTCCAGGGCACACACCGCCGTGCGCAGCTTGGACGCGAGGACCGTGCCTGCCACGTGGATGGGCAATTCCTGCATGGCGACCAAGCGCTTGACGGCCTGGAGTTTGAGCGCCATGAAGTTGCCAAAGCTGATGGGACGCCCGGTCAGCAGACCAAAGAGGCGTTTGTAGACCCAGTAGAACGCCTTGAAGCGGAACGATTCCACGCGGCTTCTGCGCTGTGCCACCACCACGTCGATGTGGTCGGGCTCCAGCTTGCTGAGCAGCGAGGGAATGCTGGCGGGCAGGTCTTCGCCGTCGGAATCCATCACGACCACCCGCTGGTGTGGCTGTACGAATTCCGCCGCATACCCCAGCCCAATGGCAATGGCGCGCTGGTGCCCCACGTTGCGCCGCAGCTTCAGGACGACGCCCATGACACCCGCGGCTTCCAGGTGAGCGGCCTCCAGTGGCTGGTGGACCGACCCATCGTCCACCGCCACCACGAAGATGCCATCGCCAAACCGCGTGGACAGCTCCTTGAACAGGCGGCTGCTCGCTTCGATGTCCTCGTACACCGGGGTGACAACGATCAGTGGCTGTTCGGCATGGTTCATGGCATCAGGACGTCTTGGAAGTGCACCGCCGGCGCGGCTTGCGGGTGGGCGCGTGGCGCGTCCCATCCGTCGGCTGTTCAGTGGGGTTGTGTCTGGAAGTACGCGATAGTCTTGACCAGGCCCGTGGCCAGTGGCACGGTCGGTTGCCACCCCAGCGTCTGGGCCGCCTGGGCAATGTCCGGCTTGCGCTGTTTCGGGTCGTCCGAGGGCAGTGGCCTGAAATCGATGCCGGCCGTGCTGCCGGTCAGCGCCGCCACCTGTTGTGCCAGTTCCAGCATGGTGAACTCTCCCGGGTTGCCCAGGTTCACGGGTCCGGTGAAGCTGGCGTCGGTGGCCATGGTTTTCATGATGCCGGCGACGAGATCGTCCACATAGCAGAAGCTGCGGGTCTGGCTGCCGTCGCCATAGATGGTCATGGGCTGACCCTTGAGGGCCTGCACGATGAAGTTGCTGACCACGCGGCCATCGTCCGGCGCCATGTGGGGGCCGTAGGTGTTGAAGATGCGCACCACCTTGATGGCGGTGCGATGTTGCCGGTGGAAATCGAAGAACAGGGTTTCGGCCGCCCGCTTGCCTTCGTCGTAGCAGCTGCGCAGGCCGATGGGGTTCACGTGACCCCAGTAGCTTTCGGGCTGCGGGTGCACGTGGGGATCACCGTAGACCTCCGAGGTGGACGCCTGCAGCACCTTGGCGCCACAGCGTGTGGCCAGCTCCAGCACATTCAATGCGCCCAGCACACAGGTTTTCCAGGTGTGGATGGGGTCCTTCTGGTAGTGGGGCGGGGACGCCGGGCAGGCCAGGTTGTAGATCTCATCAACCTCCAGGTCGTCCAGCGCCTGGATGACGTCGCGCTCGATGAAGCTGAATTGGGGGTGATCCCGCAGGGCCGCGATGTTGCTCAGCCGGCCCGAGTGCAGGTTGTCGAGGCAGATGACCTGGTGCGACTGCGCCAGCAGTTCGCGGCACAGGTGTGAGCCCACAAAGCCGGCGCCGCCGGTGACGAGGATGCGTTTCATGGAGAGGTTCTTTATCGGCCGATGCCGGTCACGGTGAATCCGAGGGCCCGCAGCTGCGCGTGGTCCAGGTGGTTGCGGCCGTCGAGCACGACGGGCGTCTTCATGCGGGCGTGCAGGGCGGTCCAGTCGACCTCCCGGTATTCGGGCCATTCGGTCACCAGCAGCACCGCGTCGGCCTGTGCCGCAGCCTCCAGCGGCGAGTCGGCCAGCACCAGGCTGCCGGCGGAGATGACCTCGTCGAACACCTCGCGGGCCACGTCCGCGGCCACGGGGTCGTGCGCATGCACCGTCGCGCCCGAGGCGATGAGGGCCTGGATCAGTTCGATCGAGGGTGCCTCCCGCATGTCGTCGGTGCCGGGCTTGAAGGCCAGGCCCCAGACGGCAAAGTGGTGGCCGTTGAGGTTGCGGCCAAAGCGGTCCACCACCTTTTTGTGCAGGTACTGCTTCTGTTGCCGGTTGCGGGCTTCCACACCCTGCAGCACCAGTGGCTCGACACCCACGCTTTGCGCGATGCGGGCGAGGGCCTGAACATCCTTGGGAAAACAGGAGCCACCGTAGCCGCAGCCGGCCCGCAGGAAGGCCGGGCCGATGCGCTGGTCGGATCCCACGCCCACCCGCACCTGGTCGATGTCGATACCGGAGCGGTCGCAGATGTTGGCCATCTCGTTCATGAAGGAGATGCGCGTGGCCAGCATGGCGTTGGCGGCGTACTTGATCAGCTCGGCCTCCTTGACGCCCACCTGGATGAGCTGCTCGGGGCGCTCGGTGAAGGGCGCGTAGAGGGCGCGCAGCTGGGTGGCCGCGGTCGCGCTGGCGCAGCCCAGGATCACCCGGTCGGGCTGCATGAAGTCGCCAATGGCCGCGCCTTCCTTGAGGAATTCGGGGTTGCTGGCCACTTCGAAATCGATGAAGGTCTTGCGCTGGAACAGCTGCCAGGCCACCGCGCCCTGCACCATCTCGGCGGTGCCCACCGGCACGGTGGACTTGTTGATCACGATGGCCGGGCGGTCGAGCTGCTGCCCGATCTCGCGCGCCACGGCCAGCACGTACTTGAGGTCGGCCGAGCCGTCCTCGCCCATGGGCGTGCCCACGGCGATGAAGATCAGCGTGGGCGCCGCCCCGTCGGCCGGCAGGCGGTCCAGCCCGGCACGAACCGATCCTTCGAATTGCAGTTTGCCAGCGTCGATGGACTGCCGCATCAGCTCGCTCAGGCCCGGCTCGTAGAACGGGGCTTCGCCAGTCTTGAGCTTGGCCAGCTTGGCGGCATCGTTGTCGATGCAGACCACGTGGTGCCCTTTGTGGGCCAGGCAGGTGCCCGTGACCAGGCCCACATAGCCCGATCCGATCATCAATATGTTCATCTTGCTTACTTCTGGACGCAATGCCGTCGATGCCCGAGTGTAGCGATCAGGGGGTGGGGGCCGGTAGAATCGCAGGCTTTGCCTTTGTCACACATGGTCGGATTGCGGGCTTCTCAGGGCGGTTTCAGAAAGCGGGTGCTGGCACCTGCGGCGCTGGCCTGCCTGCTCGCCGGCACCGGCTCCCTGGCACAGGCCCAGGTGTGGATGCGGGCCGACGAAGAAGGTGTGCTGCATTTCTCCAACCAGCGCCAGAGCGGCCAGGACCAGCTGGTGCTGCGCAGCGCCGAGCCCGCCGAGGCGGCGTTGCCGTCCGACTGGGCACAGGCGCCCGCCAGCGCCGACATGGAGCGCGCCGCCCAGCGCATCCAGGCGTCGGCCCAGTTTGATGCCGTCAAGCCGGCCA
Source organism: Hydrogenophaga sp. OTU3427 (assembly GCF_038440225.1). Classification (NCBI taxonomy): domain Bacteria; kingdom Pseudomonadati; phylum Pseudomonadota; class Betaproteobacteria; order Burkholderiales; family Comamonadaceae; genus Hydrogenophaga; species Hydrogenophaga sp. OTU3427. Next base: position 57,403 of record NZ_JASATI010000029.1, read on the forward strand.
TGGAGCAGGCGGCCACCCACTTTGGTGTCGATCACGCGCTGGTGACCGCCGTGATGGCGGCCGAGTCGGCCTTCAACGCCCAGGCGGTGTCGCCCAAGGGCGCCATCGGCCTGATGCAGGTGATGCCCGCCACCGCCAAGCGCTTTGGCGTGACGGCGCGTCCCGGGCAGTCGGTGGAGCGCCAGTTGCGCGACCCCGAGACCAACATCCGGGCCGGCACGCGCTACCTGGCCCACCTGATCCAGCTGTTCGAAGGCCAGCTGGAGCTGGCCGTGGCCGCCTACAACGCGGGCGAGGGCGCCGTCATGCGCGCCGGCAACCGCGTGCCCAACTACCGCGAGACACGGCAGTACGTGGTCAAGGTGCTGGGCCTGTACAACGCCCTGCGCAGCCCCGGCTGATTCGCCGGGCACCCGACCAGGCGGGGGCCGTCTGCACGTCCCCCGCTTTCCTCGTATTTACAGCCCTGCCGCCGCCCGCAGCGCCGCCGCCTTGTCGGTGCGATCCCACGAAAACTCGGGTTCCTCGCGGCCGAAGTGGCCGTAGGCCGCGGTCTTTTCGTAGATGGGGCGCAGCAGGTCCAGCATCTGGATGATGCCCTTCGGCCGCAGGTCGAAGTGCTGGTTCACCAGGGCGGCGATCTGTTCGTCGGGGATCACGCCCGTGCCTTCGGTGTAGACCGTCACGTTCATGGGGTGGGCCACGCCGATGGCGTAGGCCACTTGGATTTGGCATTGCTTGGCCAGGCCGGCGGCGACGATGTTCTTGGCCACGTAGCGGCAGGCGTAGGCGGCCGAGCGGTCGACCTTGGTCGGGTCCTTGCCCGAGAAGGCACCGCCGCCGTGCGGGCAGGCGCCGCCGTAGGTGTCGACGATGATCTTGCGCCCGGTCAGGCCGCAGTCGCCTTGCGGGCCACCGATGACAAAACGGCCGGTCGGGTTGATCAGGTACTTGGTGTCCTGCAGCCATTCCTTGGGCAGCACCGGTTTGATGATTTCCTCGATCACCGCCTCGATGAAGCTGGCCTTCATCTTGGTCTGGGTCTCGCTCTGGTCGGGGCTGTGCTGGGTGGACAGCACCACGGTGTCGATGCTGTGGGGCTTGCCGTCCACATAGCGCATGGTCACCTGGCTCTTGGCGTCCGGGCGCAGGAAGGGCAGGCGGCCGTCCTTGCGCAGCTGCGCCTGGCGCTCCACCAGCCGGTGGGCGTAGTAGATGGGCGCGGGCATCAGCTCGGGCGTCTCGTCGCAGGCGTAGCCGAACATCAGGCCCTGGTCGCCGGCGCCGGTGTTCAGGTGGTCGTCGGACGCATGGTCCACGCCCTGGGCGATGTCGTTGCTCTGCTTGTCGTAGGCCACCAGCACAGCGCAGCCCTTGTAGTCGATGCCGTATTCGGTGTTGTCGTAGCCGATGCGCTTGATGGTGTCGCGGGCCACCTGGATGTAGTCCACGTGGGCGTTGGTGGTGATTTCACCCGCGAGCACCACCAGGCCGGTGTTGGTCAGGGTCTCGGCGGCCACGCGGCTGCGCGGGTCTTGCTTGAAGATGGCATCCAGGATGGCATCCGAGATCTGGTCGGCCACTTTGTCGGGATGGCCCTCGGACACCGATTCGGATGTGAAGAGAAAGTCGTTCGCCATGTCAATAAACTCCGTAGGTCAGGTTGTCGAGGCGTTGCCTCGGGCCTGGGAGCCCTGGCGAACGCTTTAGCAGATTTGTCAATTTATGACAGGGCACAATCGCTGCGCGGTCCGCGTCAGCCCGTGTGCATGTCGCCCTGCAAGTTGCTCGGTTAACTCAGCGACACCTTCATTGTAGCCACCCCCTCTTCATGCCTGCCCTGTTCCGATTGTTGTCACTGTGCCCCTTGTGGCTGCTGCATGGCCTGGGCACGGTGCTGGGCTGGCTGAGCTTTGTGCTGTCGCCGACCTACCGCCGCCGCCTGCTGGCCAACGCGGCCCAGGCTGGCTATGGCCTGGGCCAGGTGCGCGGGGCCATCGCCCAGGCCGGGCGCATGACGGCCGAGTTGCCTCGGCTGTGGCTGGGGGCGCCGGTGCCCTTCTTCTGGGAGGGCGCGCAGGCGCTGGAGGACGCCTACCGGCAAGGCCGTGGCGTGGTGTTCCTCACGCCTCACATGGGTTGTTTCGAG